>URJU01000001.1 GCA_900548315.1 uncultured Coprococcus sp.
ATGTAATAGGTATGATATACTTCAAAATGTAGTGATAACTTGCATATATACGAAGAAACCATCGTAAGGTTAATTTTAAGAGAGGTATCAATATGGGAGATTATAAGGCAGCAGAGAATAGATATAAGAATGTTGAAGGTACAGGATTTTACAGACATTGCGGAAAGAGCGGTCTTATGATGCCGCCTTTGGCACTTGGACTCTGGCATAACTTTGGAACAAATGACGATTTCGAGAATATGAAGAAGATGTGCTTTACCGCATTTGACAACGGAATAACACATTTTGATATAGCTAACAACTATGGACCAGTGTACGGAAGTGCAGAGGAAAACTTTGGAAAGATACTCAGAGAGGATCTGGGTGCGTACAGGGATGAGCTGATAATCAGCACGAAGGCCGGATACGATATGTGGGAAGGACCTTACGGCAACTGGGGCAGCAGAAAGTACCTCATAGCGAGTCTTGACCAGAGCCTTAAAAGACTTGGCATCCCATATGTGGATATATTCTATCATCACAGAATGGATCCGAACACTCCTCTCGAGGAAACCATGGGTGCGCTGGCACAGATAGTTAAGAGTGGAAAGGCACTCTATGTCGGACTCTCCAACTATGACGGACCAACCATGGCAAGGGCAGAGCGCATACTTGATGAGCTTCATGTGCCATTTGTGATAAATCAGAACAGATACAGCATACTGGACAGATCTGTCGAGAAGAATGGACTTCTGAAGCAGACATACGCATCAGGCAAGGGTCTCATATGTTTCTCACCTCTGGCACAGGGAATGCTGACAGACAGATATCTGAAGGATATGCCGGCGGACAGCAGGGCAGTGAAGGACGGAAGATTCCTTCATGAGGATCAGGTGCTTGAAACTAGACCTCTCCTCAATCAGTTAAATGAGATCGCAGCCGGATATGATATGAAACTCTCAGAGCTGGCAATAGCATGGCTGCTCAATAAACCTGAGGTAACGACTGTGCTTATCGGTGCATCGAGACCTGAGCAGATATTAAGCAACTTGAAGGCTGCGGAGAAACAGGCTCACACAGTCATGACAGAGGAAGAACTGCAGAAGATAGAGGATGCTGTTGCAGCATTTGGCAGATCATAATAAAAGATGATAAATTACTTTTTCATACCCCCTCGCAGGAGAGACCTAAAATGGTTTCTCCTGTTTTTGTATTTGCGGGGAAACGATCAAAGTACGTGCTGTTACAAAGGTATAAAAGTGTGGTATTATATCACACAGAACCTATGTTACGGAGAAAAACAGTGAGAGAATATATAAATGAGGCGCTTGAAAAATATATAGAGAAGGGCACATATCCTTGGCATATGCCAGGGCACAAGAGACAGCCGTTAGAAAAGCCAGACGGTGGTATGTGCTTGAAAGATGATGAAAACGGTGGACAATTACCCCAAAATGTTGATAACATTTCAAAATCCCGGGAAAACTTCTGGAATGGAGTATATGCACATGATTTCACAGAGGCTAAGGATCTTGATGATATGCATGAGCCGGAGATGTTCATAGCGGACAGTCTTGCTGAGATGAAGAAGGTGTATGGTACATTTGCGACGTACATGCTGGTGAACGGTTCCACGTCCGGACTTATGACGGCTATCCATGCCACGTGCCGCCGAGGGGATATTATACTTGCGGCCAGGAACTGTCATAAGGCGGTGTACAATGCAATCTGCATGCTTGAGCTTGAGCCAGAATACATAGTGCCAGATTATGTTGATATGAAATGGCGCTGTGGCGTGAATCAGTCAATGTCGGACAAAATGACTGACGCCTGTGGTAAAGGCGATTATGAGGTGCCGGAAAGAACAGATATATTGGGTGATATATCGCCGGATAAGCTGGAGTGTACGATCAATACAATGATAGCGGATGGCAGAAAACCGAGTGCGGTGATCATCACATCACCGACATATGAGGGCGTCATATCAGACATAAGAACCATAGCCGAAATCGCACACAGATATGGAATATATCTCATAGTGGATGAGGCGCAGGGAGCACATCTGAATTTCATGGAAGGGCATGAAACGGCCATGAAGCAGGGGGCAGACCTCGTAATCGAGAGTCTTCACAAGACCATGCCTGCACTTACTCAGACATCGCTCCTTCATGTGATGAATCCGAAACTTGATGAGAGAGTCAGGAGATATCTGCAGATATTCCAGACCTCGTCACCTTCGTATATATTTATGCAGAGTATGGAGAAGGCGGTGGCATTTGGTGTAAATAACAAGGCAGAATTTGTCGAGTATGGACGGAGGCTTGAGATATTTGCTGGAAAATGTGACAGTCTCAGAAATATACGCCTGTTCAGATCATGTGACGCGTGTAAAGTATTTGACCACGATGAGGGAAGGCTGGTATTTGTCGTGAGACCGGGAACTGTGGACAGATCAGGACAGATATTTACCGGAGTTATGCTCGCTGACATATTGGCTGATAGGTATGGGCTGATCGTGGAGATGGCTTCGGTGAGTTATGTTATTTGTATATCATCTGTTGTGGACAGTGCCGATAGTTATGATATACTGTTTAAGGCGATAGAAGAGATAGACGATGGACTTGAGTATAGACTGATTATGGATGGCGGCAGCGCAATGGACATTATATCCGGAAGAAAATCCGCGATGGTTCCTGGAAAAGCATGGGATGAGCCTTCAGAACAGGTGTCGCTTGATCGGTCGATGGGAAGAATCTCAGGTGCATTTGTGTATGCATATCCGCCGGGAATTCCGGTGCTGGCTCCTGGAGAGATAGTGGACGAGTTGGTTGTCTGCGGAATAGAGACGATGTTAAGAAATGGACTTAATGTGTCGGGTGTGGATGATGGATGCATAGCCGTGTTGTGTGATGACTGAAGAAAATACAGCCGTATTTTGTCAGAGGGAGGTACTGTACGGGTCTGCTGGATGAGGCAGATGATCAGATTATAGAAGAAAGGCATATATACATTTGCAGTGTGTATAGAGGGTTAAGATATGCGAGGAATATTTATAACAATAGAAGGACCAGATGGAGCCGGCAAGACAACACAGAGGGAACTTCTCAAGAAGTATCTTGAGAAAAAAGGTTACGATGTGCTGATAACCAGAGATCCGGGTGGAAATCCTATAAGCGAGGCGATACGTGAGGTCATCTTGAACAAGGATTTCTCTGAGATGGGATATATGACAGAGTTGCTTTTATATGCGTCAGCCAGAGCCCAACTCGTAGAGGAGAACATCAAACCGGCGCTTGAAGCGGGACAGGCGGTTATAGCTGACAGATTTGTTGATTCCTCTGCGGTATATCAGGGAATAGGAAGAGGACTTGGCGTGGACACAGTGTATAAGGTAAATGAGTTTGCACTTCAGGGAATCATGCCTGATATGACATTCCTTATGGATCTTGACGCACAGGAAGGAATTGCAAGAAAGAAAAATCAGGCTGAGCTTGACAGGATGGAAAATGAAAAGCTTGAATTCCATCAGAAGGTCGTGAATGGATACCGCAAGTTGGCAGATATGCATCCTGAGAGAATAGTAAAGATAGACGCTACTTTACCTATTGATGAGATTCATGGTATAATAACAAAGTATGTAGAGAAGAAACTCAACCTGTGATGCATTCTGATAGGAGAAGGTCAGAATGCTACAGACAATGTGAATTAATAATGTAAGGGGGTTGGTATTTATGATAGATTTCACAGAAATAATCGGACATGAGGACATAATACGCCATTTCAAGAGCAGCATAGAGCTTGGAAAGATATCACAGGGATATATAATAAATGGCGAGACTGGCAGTGGTAAGAAGACCCTCACAAGGGCGCTTGTGAAAACTCTTCAGTGTGAGGAGGGCAAAGCAGATCCTTGTAATCATTGTAAATCATGTATTCAGTGTGAGACAGGAAACCAGCCGGATATTATCTGGGTCACACACGACAAGCCAAATGTCATATCTGTTGAGGAGATACGTGATCAGGTGAATTCAGATATTGATATTAAGCCGTACAGCAGCAGATATAAGATATATGTAATAGAGGATGCACAGCTTCTTAATGTGAATGCACAAAACGCACTTCTCAAGACTATTGAGGAGGCTCCGTCATATGCGATCATTATACTGCTCACGAACAATATAGATAAGATGCTCCAGACTATCCAATCCAGATGTATAGTCCTGAATGTGAAACCGGTCAGAGAGCATGATATACTTGATTATCTCATGAATGAACTGAAACTTGACAAGCAGAAAGCTGATTTCTGTATGGATTTTGCCCAGGGAAATCTGGGAAAGGCGATAAGACTTGCCACAAGTGATGAGTACAGGGAGATTAAGGAAAATGTTGTAAAACTTATGAGACATCTCAGGGATATGACAGTTGATGATATGTTGTTTGCTATCAAAAATATGGAGTTGTACAAGCTCAAGATAAGTGATTACATCGATCTTATGATGATGTGGTACAGGGATATACTTATGCTTAAGGTATCCAACAACCCTGGAAGGCTGATGTTTAAGGAATACTATATGGATATAAGAAAACAGTCATCCCATATCAGTTATGAGGGTATAGAAAAAGTGCTCAAGTCTATGGATAAGGCAAAAGTCAGACTTGAGGCAAATGTCAGCTTTGACATTGCTATGGAGCTTATGCTCCTGACTATGAAGGAGAATTGTTGATGAAAGAGATTATAGGAGTCCGTTTTAGACCGAATGGAAAGATATATTATTTTGACCCACAGAATTTTGAAGTTGAGACTGGCACATTTGTCATAGTTGAGACTGCAAGAGGCGTGGAGTATGGCAAGGTAGTTCTAGGCAGAAGAGAGGTTGAGGACAGTAAGCTCACAGCTTCGCTCAAACCAATCATAAGAATAGCAACTGCCGATGACACGAAGAAATACGAGGATAACAAGAAGAAGAGCAAGAGAGCATTTGACATCTGTCTTGAGAAGATAGCCAAGCACAAGCTGGACATGAAACTCATAGAGGCTGAGTATACATTTGACAATAACAAGGTGCTGTTCTACTTTACTGCGGACAGAAGAATTGATTTCCGTGAGCTGGTAAAGGATCTTGCGTCGGTGTTCAAGACAAGAATAGAGCTCAGACAGATTGGTGTCCGCGATGAGACCAAGATGGTGGGTGGAATCGGCATATGTGGAAGGGAGCTCTGCTGTAATAAGCATTTGTCAGAGTTCGTTCCTGTGTCGATCAAGATGGCGAAGGAGCAGAACCTGTCACTTAATCCAACCAAGATATCAGGTGTGTGCGGAAGGCTTATGTGCTGTCTGAAACATGAGCAGGACACTTACGAGTATCTGAATGAAAAACTTCCAAATGTGGGAGATTTCGTGAGGACAATAGATGGAAATAAGGGGGAGGTCATGTCCGTGAACGTCCTCCGTCAGAAGGTTAAGATCGTGGTGACAGACAAGGATGACAACAAGGAAGTTATGGAGTATCCTGTGGCTGATCTGAAGTTCAAGCCTAAGAGAAAGAAGAATTCAGAGAGACTCAGTGCCGAGGAGTACAAGGCACTTGAGGCATTGGAGGACAAGGGTGGAAAGTCCAAATTTGACGATTAGACCGGAAGTGGTTATTAGATCCTGTGAGAGGATAGATGACCTGCAGTGCAAGGGTTATCAGATCATACAGAACAGCGGAATGTTCTGCTTTGGGATGGATGCTGTGCTGTTGGCAAACTATGTGAGATTTAAGCGCGGTGGCAGATATCTGGATCTCGGAACGGGAACAGGTATCATACCTATACTTCTTGCTGCAAAGGAGTATGGGTATGAGGCTCTTACCAGAGAGGAGAGACTTGCTGATCTGTGTGTCGCCGACGATAAGATAGCGGGTGATCATCAGGAGATAGATAGTGGGAAGTGCTCAGATCGTGGATCAGCGGTTACCGAACTGGTGAACGATGCACGGTTTATAGGCATAGAGCTTCAGCCTGCATGTGCGGACATGGCGGCAAGGAGCGTGAGCCTCAATGGGCTTGACGGTTTAGTGCGAATAGATAACGGAGATATAAAGGAGGTCTCTTGTAACTACAAGAAGGCCTCCTTTGACATAGTGACCTCAAATCCGCCATACATAAAGGGCAGTCACGGTCTGGAAAATCCGGATGCTCCGAAGAACATAGCGAGACATGAGGTGCATGTGACGTTGGATCAGGTGGTGGCAGCGGCAGAGCATGCCCTTAAACCCGGCGGAAGTTTTTATATGATACATAAGCCGTTCAGACTGGCTGAGATATTTGAATGTCTGCATGAGCACAGGCTTGAGCCAAAGAGGATGCAGCTTGTACATCCTTACATAGACAAGGAGCCGAACATGGTCATAGTGGAGGCTGTGAAGGGCGGCAATTCCATGATCAAGATCGATCCGCCTATGATAGTATACAAAGCTCCGGGAGTTTATACGGAGCAGCTGCTGGCGACGTATGAAGGTACGGCAAAGAGATAAGAGGCAGCATAAGATATCTATGATTTTCAATACTCAGATGTTCAGCAGAAGAGAGGATATATATGGCAGGAAAGTTATATTTGGTGGCGACACCTATAGGCAATCTTGAGGATATGACATACAGGGCCGTCAAGGTTCTTGAAGAGGTGGATGTGATAGCGGCGGAGGATACAAGAAACAGTATTAAACTGCTCAATCATTTCGAGATCAAGACCCCCATGACGAGTTATCATGAATACAACAAATACGACAAGGCGAAGGTTCTTGTTGAGAAGATACAGCAGGGACAGAATGTGGCGGTCATAACCGATGCGGGAACTCCGGGTATATCTGATCCCGGGGAGGAGCTTGTGAGACAGGCTCTTGATGCCGGACTTGAAGTTACGCCTGTTCCAGGTGCCTGTGCATGTATATCGGCACTTATCAGTTCCGGACTTTCTACAAGAAGATTTGCATTTGAGGCGTTTCTTCCATATGACAAGAAAGACAGGGCGAGGGTCCTCGAGGAGATGAAACGAGAGACTAGGACTATGGTGATGTATGAGGCCCCTCACAAGCTTAAGAAGACTTTGGCGGAACTCATGGAGGCTCTCGGTGACAGGCATATAACACTTGCCAGAGAGATCACCAAGAAACATGAGACGATAGAACCAATGATGCTCTCACAGGCTATAGCCCGCTACGAGGAGGAAGATCCAAGAGGAGAATTCGTTCTCGTGATAGAGGGACTTGATGTAAAGAAACTTGAGGAGGAGAAGAAGAGTTCGTTCGAGGCTATGTCCGTGGAGGAACATGTCCAGATGTATGTTGATCAGGGCATGTCGAAGAAAGACGCGATCAAGCAGGCGGCAGTGGACCGCGGAGTCCCTAAGAGGGATGTGTATAATGCGGTGATGAAATAGGGAGCCTTGTTTCATTTTGTCTGTTGCAGTGGATGTTGGTATAATTAGAATCTTAATTAGTGTCAGGTGCGGATGAACAAATGTTTATATGTATTTGACACTTTTTGCTTTTTAAAAATCCTCTTCATTTCAGATTTATCTCCATCATTTTATCAATAAATGATGGAGATAATAATAGACATGATGGAAATAACATATCCCATATCCCCACCTTTAAAACCCAAGGTGTGCAATAAATGTTCCAATAGCATAACCTGTGCCGTATATCATAAGTGCGATCAGGCCTATAATCATTATCCTTCTTATCAATATCTGGATTTGGGTTCCGTGATTCATCCAATTCTTGAAATCATTTCCGTTCGTTTTCATAAGCAGCCTCCTAATAAATTTTGTAATTAAAAGGTAGCATTTATGGCACAAACAGACCATAAATATATGGTTGCACTTGTGTAAACTTGTGGTTGCAGCACGCTATTTCAGGTCATTTTGTCAGATATCCGATGAATTTTCCTATTTCGTAGCCACCGAGATATATTACACTTACAATGAGTGCGACTAATGAGCAGATAATCAATATATACAGCAACATAAATAATGTCTTTTGATGTGGGGATAAATTGGACAGAAAATTATTCCATACTAGCAGGATGTTTTTTGTTTTGTATTTATCATTTGAATTTTTGTCCGCATCGTCTGCAGTTACTTTTTCTTCATTATTTTCTTTTTCAATTCCTCTCATCAGATAATCTAATGAGACATCAAAATAATCACTCATAAACAGCAGCCTTGTCATCTCAGGATATGCCTTATCATTTTCCCATTTGGAAATCGATTGCCGGGACACATCTAAAACCTCCGCAAGCTCTTCCTGGGATAGATTATTTTTATTTCGCAATTCATACAATCGTTCTCCAAAAGTCATACCTTCTCCTCCGTGGCGCTGCCGATCAGATATCCCCATTTATATATACCCTCGGAACCCTCACCGATATGTTGCACACGATCACATCCACATTCGTATCAAGCATATTTGCCATGTCCTCGATGGACATGCCCTCGCCGAGTAGGGTTACGGTGTCGCCGCGCTGTACATCCGGGATGTCTGTGATGTCCGCCATGCACTGATCCATACATACGCGTCCGATGATCGGTGCCTCATGACCATTTATGATGACCTTGCCCTTGTTGGACAGGTAACGGCTGTAGCCGTCCGCAAAACCAACCGGAAGTGTGGCGATCTTTGTAGGCCTTTTGGTGACAAATGTTCCACCGTATCCAATCTCAGATCCGGCAGGAACCTCCTTCACCATGGCAACGTATGTGTACCAGCTGAGGATCTCCTGAAGACCTGAATTCTTCCAGTCAAAATCATCAGAAGGAGTGAGACCATAGAGGATATCACCGCATCTGACTGCGTCGAGCTGTGCCTCAGGCAGCATCAGTATGGCAGGGCTGTTGGCTACGTGGTGCTTTGGTATGATAACCCCCATCTTCTCAAGTTCATTTACGGCGTGGAGATATAGGTCAAGCTGCTTTCTTGCACTTGTGTGATCCCCCTCATCTGCCCTTGCAAAATGTGTAAATATACCTGTTACGTTCAGGTCGTCCATCTCGCAGATCTTCTTTATAGTGTCAAATGATTCCTGACATACCGGGAATCCTATTCGGTTCATACCGGTGTTCAGCTTTATCTGGACATTCTGTTTCTTGCCGGCTCTTCTTGCAGCGGCAGCCATGTTCTCAGCACCCTCCATTGAAAAGACAGTGAGATCAAGGTCGTACTTTGCGGCCTCGTCCAGCATGTCATCCGCTGTATCGCCGAGGATAAGGATAGACTCTGTGGCCCCTGCGTCCCTGAGCATCTTTCCCTCTTCCCAGATGGCGACGGCGTAGCTGTCTATGCCACACTCTTTAAGAGTCGGGTAAAGTCCTGCAATACCGTGGCGGTATCCATCGCCCTTCATGACAGCGATAAATTCAACACCCGGTTTCAGTCTTGATTTTATGTTGGCAATATTGCTCCTGAGCTTTGCCAGATCTATAACGGCAGCAGTTCTGCCGGCAAATGGTCGGTTGTTCATGGTTATTCTCCTTCTATAAAAATTCAAGAAACATTGTATCACATATGCATGTTAAAAAGAAGAGAATGAATTTGAAGGGACAGCACCACTTTATAACAGTAAAGTGGTGCTGCCACAGAATATTTGTTGTCATTGAAAGCCGTGGAGGGTATAATATCGAAATATAAGAGAATTTATAAATGACTTGGAAGGTAGTATTGTTATGAGAAAAGAATATGTTATGGGTAACGGGGCCATAGCCCTCGGTGCACTTGCGGCGGGGCTGAATCTGGTGGCTGGATATCCGGGAACCCCGTCTTCGGAGATACTGGAGACAGTGGCAAAATACCCGCATGACGGAGTCCATGTGGAGTGGTCAGTAAATGAGAAAGCGGCTATGGAGGTTGCCGCCAGTGCATCATACAGTGGAGCGAGGACGCTTGTGACCATGAAACAGGTGGGACTCAACGTGGCATCGGATCCGCTTATGTCACTGGCGTATGTCGGGATAAAAGGCGGAATGGTCATCGTGTCTGCGGACGATCCGGGACCGATATCGTCACAGACGGAGCAGGATACGAGGATGTTTGCAGATTTTTGCAGGATCCCGGTATTTGATCCGTCGACTCCTGAGGAGGCATATCAGATGATACAGGATGCATTTGACTACTCGGAGAAATACAAGACACCGGTTCTGTTCAGACCGACAACAAGAGTGTGTCATGCATACGCATCCATAGAGGTAAAAGACGAGTGGAAGGCAAAGGAATATGAGGGATTTGTAAAGGATTCAAAGAAATGGGTCATCTTCCCGAGATTGTCATTTGCCAATCATGCCATGATAGAAAAAAGAAATGTAGAGATTGGGGACGACTTCGGCAGCTACTCCATGAACATGGTGGAGGGCAGCGGCAGCAAGGCTGTATTCGCATCGGGAATCAGCTACTGCTATGCAAAGGAGACGCTTAAGAATGTGCCCGATGTGAAGCTGGTCCGTATAGCAACTCCACATCCGTTCCCTGAGCAGTTCGTGAAGAATGTGCTGGACGGAGTGACGGAGGTCATGTGTCTTGAGGAGCTCAGCCCATACATAGAGAATCAGATATTACGCCTTGCAGGCAAATATCATATGGATATAGATGTCAGAGGAAAGCAGACCGGGGATGTGCCGGCGAGCGGAGAGCTTTCTACCAACAAGGCTGCGGATATCCTGTGCGATTTCCTTGACCTTGAGAAGACTTCCCAGGTGGATGTGTCAGATGCACCAGAGCTTCCTGTGAGACCTCCGGTGCTGTGTGCAGGATGCCCTCACAGAGCGTCATTTTACGCGGTAAAGAAAGCGATGGCTGGCAGAAAGAGCTACTTCTGCGGAGATATAGGATGCTATACACTTGGAAATGCCATGCCGCTTGACATGGTGGATACCTGTCTGTGCATGGGAGCCGGAATCACCATGGCGCAGGGCTTCCATTGGGTGGATGAAGACGGTGTGTGCTTTGCATTTGTGGGAGATTCCACATTCTTTGCATCGGGTATGACAGGAGTGGTAAATGCAGTTTACAATGATGCGAATATGATTCTGTGTGTGCTCGACAACTCGACCACAGCCATGACGGGACACCAGCCACATCCGGGAACAGGACGCAATATGATGGGCCAGTTCGTGGACAAGGTGAGCATACAGAAGGTACTCGAGGGAATCGGAGTGAAGAAGATAGTCACGGTTGATCCGCTTGATCTTGAGGCCAGCGTGGCAGCAGTTAAGGAGTGCGCAGATATCAGGGGAGTTAAAGCGATCATTTTCAAGTCGCCTTGTATAGCCATCACCAAGCCATCGGGCAAGATGGAGATATCTGAAAAGTGCATACAGTGTAAGAAATGTATCAGAGAGATAGGCTGTCCTGCGATCATCCTTAAGGATGGCAAGGTGGCGATAGATGAAAGCCTGTGTACAGGATGCGGTCTGTGCGCACAGATCTGTCCGGTGGGTGCGATAGGAGGTGCTAGCAATGAATAAAGATATTCTGGTCTGCGGTGTAGGCGGACAGGGAACGGTTCTTGCGTCCAAGCTCATCGCATCGGCGTATATGGCAAAGGGCGAGACGGTACATTCGGCAGAGACCATAGGTATGGCGCAGAGAGGCGGAAGTGTCACGAGCCATGTGAGGATCGGTGAGGCGTATTCACCGCTGATAGCTCAGGGCGGTGCTGACATTATACTTGCGTTTGAGCCTGCAGAGGCGGTGCGCAATCTGGCTTATCTGAAAAAGGGAGGAATCGTCATCACCAACAACGTCCCGGTGAAACCGGCGACTGACTCGCTCATGAATTCAGGCTACGAGGCGCAGCCTATGCTTGACTACCTGAAGGACAAATGTGACTGTATAGTCATGGACGGCGCGGCGATAAGCCGTGAATTTGGTTCGGCAAAGTTCTACAACATAGCACTTCTTGGAGTTGCAGTTGCCAGCGGCAGACTTGGACTTGACGAGGTGGATATCATTTCAGCTATTGAGAATGGAGTGAATCCGAAGTTTGTAGAGGTGAACAAGAAAGTATTTGAATATGCGATGAAGATGTAGTTGGCGATGGGCTGACCGAAGGGAAAAAGGAGAGTAAAAATTATGAAGTTAAATGACACACAGCTCAGTCAGGTGGACGCTCAGATAAAGAGACTTGTAAAGACTGACAGCTATTATGGTAAGAAGTACAGAGAGCTTGGTATAACAGATGTGACAAGTCAGGAGGCATTTGAGGAGCTTCCGTTTTCAAGCAAGGACGACCTGAGAAATGCTTATCCGCTGGGAATACAGGCTGTTCCGGATGAGGAGGTAGTCCGCATCCATTCATCTTCAGGAACAACCGGAAAGCCGGTCATCATACCTTACACAGCAAAGGATGTCGATGACTGGGCAACCATGTTCGCAAGATGTTACGAGACAGCAGGAGTGACAAAGAAAGACCGAGTGCATATCACTCCGGGATATGGCCTGTGGACAGCCGGAATAGGATTTCAGGCAGGTGCGGAGAAACTTGGTGCCATGGTGATTCCTATGGGCCCTGGAAATACTGACAAACAGTTGCAGATGATGATCGATCTTGAAAGTACAGTTCTCACAGCAACATCATCATACGCACTTCTTCTTGCCGAAGAGATAGATAAGAGAGGGCTTAAGGATAAGATACATTTGAAAAAGGGCGTATTTGGCTCAGAACGCTGGAGTGAGAAGAAGAGAAAGTATATAAAAGAGAAGCTTGGAATAGAGCTGTATGATATATATGGACTTACAGAGATCTATGGACCTGGTATCGGAATAAGCTGCGATGCCCAGAATGGAATGCACTATTGGGATGATTATGTTTATATAGAGATAATAGATCCGAAGACCGGAAAGACTCTCCCTGACGGAGAGGAGGGAGAGATAGTTATCACTACTCTGGTTAAGGAAGGGGCTCCGCTCATCCGTTTCAGGACACACGATATATCAAGGATCATTCCAGGTGAGTGCCCATGCGGAAGAAAGCATCCTAGACTTGATATCATCAAGGGCAGAAGTGACGATATGTTCAAGGTACACGGCGTAAATATGTTCCCAAGTCAGGTTGAGGAGCTGCTTGCGCTTGTTGATGGAGTTCCAAGTGAGTACACCATAAATATAGCCCATGACGAGCCTGCCAATAAGGATATCATGCTGGTTACAGTTGAGGCCGAGGGACGTGTAGATTTTGAGCAGACAGGACGTCAGATCAGAGATCTGTTCAAGTCAAGGATTGGAGTTACACCGAAGATTACTGTTGTCCCTGTTGGAACGCTGCCTAGAAGTGAGAAGAAGACACAGCGTGTCATCGACCATCGTGAGCAGTAGGTGACGGACGGTGAGCATTTGATGACGGACGCAGCAGTGTGCTCACCTGTTTATGGAGAGGATATTTATTATATTAGATACCTGTAATGTAGTTGTATGAGACTAGAAGAATATGTATCGATATATTTATATTTTAGAAGGGGTAGGAGTAATTAATTATGAATTCAACTGATATAATTTCCTATATAGTTGCGTTTTTACTTGGGGTGGTGCTTTTCACTCTGGCGAATGAGATCATACTCAAGCTACCGAACAATGAGAATATATTCAAGGGAAAGCCGAAAAGCTTTGAGAAGTTTTCTCCGAGATGCTTATTCATACAGATACTTGGTGGAGTGTTCGGAGTGCTGATGGTGTGGCAGTTTGGTGTGAGCCTTGAGGCGGTCACGGTATTCCTGTTCTTTGCACTGCTGACTATCATCACATTTATAGACGCTGACACCATGGAGATACCATTTGTGCTGAATGTATGCATACTGGTACTTGGAGTTATATCCATCTTCACAAGAGGGGGCTTTTCCATGACGGGCGGAGATCTCTCACTTGTGAGCAGACTCATAGGAATGATATGTGTGAGTCTTCCACTGTTCCTGATAGTGCTGGTTATCCCGGATGGCTTTGGCGGCGGAGATATCAAGCTCATGTTTGCCTCAGGATTCTTCCTTGGCTGGAAGGCTACGGTCATAGCATTCTTCATAGGACTTATCATTGGTGGATGCCAGGGTGCTATCTTGCTGATAAGACGTAAGAAAGGTAAAGATGAACATTTTGCATTTGGCCCGGCGCTCAGCGTGGGACTGATGATCGCGACATTTGCGGGATCACAGATGATGAACAGTTATATCAACGTAATCAAGGCATCGTTTTATGCGTAGAAAACAAAATTGGCGGTGAACACGAAAAGTTGTGTTTGCCGCCGATTTAATTTACGCGAGCAACGAGCCAAAGTCCGTGCTTGCACGAGACCTTGGCGACTGCCGCGATAACTTGAGAAACTCGCGAAGCGTGTTTCTCATAGTTTTATGTAGAGGTATATATTTGCCTATTGTATATTTCCCATGTGAGGGATATACTGTAAAGAGCGTGCAATTTAACGCGTTAAAGCTTTTAATTGAAAAAGAAGAGCAATTATTAAGAGAGGTTAGGAGTTACGGTTATGCCAATCACAGATTACTTAGAGAGAAATGCCAGAGAATATGGAAATGATGTCGCTTTGGTAGAGATAAATCCTGATGTGCAGGAGACGAGAAGAGTTACATGGAGAGAGTATGAACTCATAGAGTCGAATCCTACATGTCAGTACAGAAGAGAGATCACATGGAGCGTGTTCAACGAGAAGGCAAACAGATTTGCCAATCTTCTGGTGTCACGCGGAATCCAGAAGGGAGATAAGGTAGGTATCCTCATGATGAACTGTCTTGAGTGGCTTCCAATATATTTCGGAGTGCTGAAGACAGGAGCCATAGTTGTTCCGTTCAACTTCAGATACGATGCGGAGGAGATAAAGTACTGTGTAGAGCTTGCGGATGTCGATGTGCTTGTATTTGGTCCTGAGTTCATCGGACGTATAGAGGCTGTCGTTGACGAGATAGCTGAGAAGAGAATACTCTTCTATGTGGGCGGCAACTGTCCTACATTTGCGGAGGACTATGACAAGCTGACATCCAACTGTTCAAGTGTATTCGAGAAGAGAGACATCAAGGACAGCGATGATGCGGCTATATATTTCTCATCCGGAACGACAGGATTCCCTAAGGCTATCCTTCACAACCATGAGAGCCTGATGCATGCGGCAAAAGTCGAGAATGTACATCACGGACAGACAAAGGATGATGTGTTCCTGTGTATTCCTCCGCTGTACCACACGGGTGCCAAGATGCACTGGTTCGGAAGCCTGATAGTGGGCGGAAAGGCTGTTCTGCTCAAGGGCGTAAGCGCCAAAACCATACTTCAGACTGTAAGCGACGAGAAGTGTACTATAGTATGGCTTCTTGTGCCATGGGCTCAGGATATACTGCTTGCCATAGAGAACGGCGATGTACATTTGGAGGATTACGAGCTGTCACAGTGGAGACTGATGCACATTGGAGCACAGCCAGTGCCACAGAGTCTTATAAAGAAATGGAAAGAGATATTCCCTAACCATCAGTACGACACGAACTATGGCCTTTCAGAGTCCATCGGACCGGGCGCTGTACATTTGGGAGTAGAGAACATACATAAGGTCGGAGCTATAGGCGTGCCGGGTTATGGCTGGCAGGCAAAGATCGTGAATGAGGACGGAACAGAGGTTGAGCAGGGCGCAGTCGGCGAGCTTATCCTCAAGGGACCTGGTGTCATGACCTGCTACTACAAGAATCCAAAGGCGACTGAGGAGTGCCTGAAGGATGGCTGGCTGTACACAGGAGATATGGCTATGCAGGACGAAGATGGATTTATTTATCTTGTAGATAGAAAGAAAGATGTTATAATCAGTGGTGGAGAGAATATCTACCCTGTACAGATAGAGAACTTCCTCAGCAAATACGAGAAGATCAAGGACGTTGCGGTCATTGGTATCGCGGATGCTCGTCTCGGAGAGATTACAGAGGCCATTATAGAGGTAAAGGATGGCATGACCTGCACAGAGGAAGAGATCAACGAGTTCTGTAAAGAACTTCCAAGATACAAGAGACCAAGGAAGATCATATTTGAGCACGTTCCGAGAAATGCTACAGGTAAGATAGAAAAGCCACTTCTCCGTAAGATGCACAAGAGTGAGAACCTTGTAGCAGCGGAGAATAACGCATAGTATGCAGGAAAGGTGTCTGAATATTTTTGGACATCTTTGCAAAATATAAGGCAAGTATCTAAGAAAAGTAAAATGATGACAAAATCTGACTATACCATGTGCAGGACATTTGAACCCGCCGGTACTCAGGTAATCTTCGATTACCAGCAACAGCCAACTCTCCCACTTCGTGGGTCCCTCTCTATTGCATATACCGCTGCAGGGTGAAACGAGCGAAAGCGCTCCTGCACAGGTAAGTCAGAGTTTTGTCATTGTAAGTGTTAGTTACTTGCCGTAATACAGCACAGAAAGGACAAAAAAGATGAAGACACCATTTATTACAAAGGCAAAGGCAGAAGAGATCATCAAGGAGATCCCTACACCATTTCACATTTACGATGAAGAAGGAATCAGAGAGAATGCGCGAAAGCTTTACAAGGCGTTTTCATGGAATAAAGGATTCAAGGAGTATTTCGCTGTAAAAGCTACTCCAAACCCAACAATACTCAAGATCCTCAAGGAAGAGGGCTGCGGAACTGACTGTTCATCACTGACAGAGCTTATGATGTCAGACAAGATGGGATTTAAGGGCGATGAGATCATGTTCTCGTCAAATGATACCCCTGCCGAAGAATTCGTGCTTGCTAAGAAACTGAACGCAACCATCAATCTTGACGATTTCACACACATTGATTTTCTGGAGAAGTCAGCAGGAATTCCAGAGAAGATCTGCTGCAGATTCAATCCGGGCGGAAAGTTCTCTATATCAACAACCATTATGGACAATCCTGGTGATGCAAAGTATGGTATGACAAAGGATCAGATCATCGAGGCATACAAGATCCTAAAGGCAAAGGGCGTGAAGAGATTTGGCATGCATGCCTTCCTTGCCAGCAATACAGTTACAAATGAATACTATCCAACACTTGCAAAGATCCTGTTCGAGACGGCGGTTGAGATCAAGGAGAAGACAGGCGTCAAGCTTGATTTCATCAACCTGTCAGGCGGAGTTGGAATCCCATATACACCGGACAAAGAGCCAAATGACATCATGGTCATCGGCGAGGGTGTCAGAAAGGTATATGAGGAAGTGCTTGTACCAGCAGGCATGGGTGATGTAGCTATATTTACAGAGCTCGGACGTTTCATGCTGGCACCTTACGGCCATCTGGTTACAACAGCCATCCATGAGAAGCACACACATAAGGAGTACATCGGCGTGGACGCATGTGCAGTCAACCTTATGAGACCTGCTATGTATGGTGCATACCATCACATCACAGTCCTTGGCAAGGAGAATGAGCCATGTGATCACAAGTATGATGTGACAGGCTCACTGTGTGAGAACAATGATAAGTTTGCTATAGACAGAATGCTTCCAAAGATCGACATGGGAGATATCCTTGTCATCCACGATACAGGAGCACACGGATTTGCTATGGGATATAACTACAATGGCAAGCTTAAGTCAGCAGAGGTTCTGCTCAGACCGGATGGATCATGGAGGCTCATCCGCCGTGCAGAGACACCGGAGGATTACTTCGCAACCATCAATGACTTCTGGGATGTGGAATTATAAGAGTTGATCATAATAAAAGCCGGACATGATATACTATACCAAGAATGCTTATGGGTAGGTATCTTTCATGTCTGGCTTTTGTTTATGTGGTCTGTGCGGCAGAGTCAACAATGTCTCATAGTTACAAACGTACTTCGAAATGTATATATGTCACACCGTCTATCTGCTGATTGTCGAGACATATCTGTCCATTGTATTGGTTTACTAGTTTTTTCAAATTTGCGAGACCATATCCGTGAAAGGTTCTGTCGGCTTTTTTTGTTGTGTATCCAGTTTCAAACATTCGCTGGCGCAGCTCCTGGGTGAGCTGCCTGCCCCGGTTGAGGGTTTCGATTATAATTTGACTGTCAATGCTGTCCAAGGTTAGAAATACAGTATCTGACTTTTGCGAAGCATCCAGGGAGTTGTCTATCAGGATTCCTACTATACGTATTATGTCATATTCCGGTGTGTTGCTCACGAGGAATCTATTCTTTATTGTTACATCAAGGTTTATCCCAAGTTTATCTGAGGAAATCATCTTACTGTGTATAAATCCCGCGACTATAGGCATATTTATTTTCAAAAGTTCGATACACTTGTAGTCAGATGCGATATTGCTGGAATATTTGGTTATGGCATTTGCCAGAGAATCATAATCCTTGCAGGAGTATGGAAGCATATTTATAGCTGCCAGGTGATTATTGAAATCATGCTGCCTGCCCAGTATATCCTGAATGAGATCGGTCATCATAGGCTGATAGGTTTCGTAGCTTGCCAGATCGTGTTTCTGTTTGCTGATCGTTCGCTGCTGGTTAAGGAGGACAACATCGGTTATGATGATTATCACGGCAATTGATGCTATATACGGTATATAAGATGAAATGTCAGATGAGCTGTACTTATATAATCCGGTTTCAATCATGTATATTGTAAACAGGTGCAGCAGAAGAAACTTGGTTATGGCATTGCCATTCATAAGAAAACAGAAGAATTTATGAACCGGTGCAAAATGGCATACAAGGGCAGATACGATGATTATGATAGCAGAACTTGTCAGAGCGATCAGGTTTATGTTGCTGATCTGAACCTTGTTGAACACCATCACAAGAAAATCTTCAGAAAATGCTGTAAGCATGTATGAAATAATATAAGTCATTAGAACCTCAAATGGTGATGATTTTGTCGTATATAGCGCAGTTAGGTAGGATAACAGACAAACACATATCCAGCCGAATGCATTTGGAAAGATATATGCTAGGATGTTGCTGCTGATAAAATAAAAAGTCAGCCCGGCGATAGGGTGCCTGAGCGATTTAAATTTGATATTTAAAAGTGATGAGTATATTATGAGATCGATCAGAGACTCAATTGCAAAGCACACCAGTTCAACAGCCGGATACAACATGGGGAAGCTCCTTTTTATAATAAATATGGTAATAGTTATGAAGTCCCCTCTAAACCAAAAGTATACAATAGCATAGATGAAAAATCCATAAAGAAAAACAGGGGGCAAATGAATGTCTCCTGTTTTTCTAATATCCAATATGGCGAATGGATGTTTTGGTTTCACTTAAAAAAAATTATTCCTGTTTTCAAATGAAGATATATAGGGTATAATAACTTCGATTAAGCCTTTTCAGGTTCAGGGTAGTCTACGCCGAAGGTTTCGACTGTCACGGTCTTCATCTTCTGCTCAACCCTTGGTTTATCGTTGTAGTCAGTTGGAACATTTGCAATCTTGTCTACAATGTCAAGACCCTCGATAACCTTGCCGAAGGCGGCATAGGCACCGTCCAGATGTGGAGATGTCTTGTGCATGATAAAGAACTGTGAACCTGCTGAGTCAGGCATCATTGAACGAGCCATTGAGAGGACTCCTGGGGTGTGTGCCAGATCGTTCTTGAAACCGTTCTGTGAGAACTCTCCCTTGATGGAGTAACCAGGCCCGCCGATGCCAATCCCCTGAGGATCTCCGCCCTGTATCATGAACCCTTTTATGACACGATGGAAGATGATTCCGTCATAAAAGCCTTTCTTTACGAGTGAGATGAAGTTGTTTACAGTATTAGGTGCAATGTCAGGATAAAGTTCAGCTTTCATGACATCGCCGTTTTCCATAGTTATAGTTACTATTGGATTTGCCACGTATATCATTCCTTTCTTCATTGAGATAGAGTTATGATAACATCACTAGTAGAAACAGGCAAATGAAATTTTGGGTGTAGGTCTGCCGGTGAGTGAAGGATAGGCAGATAAAGAGATAAAAATGCAGCAATGCAGGAAAGAGAGAAGAAAGAGGAGAAAAAGATGGATTGGAGAAATATCGTAAGACCAATAATAATAATTGCTCTTGCCGTGTGTATAGTGCTGTTTGGCGTTCATAAGATCAAAGATACATACACTGGTTTTATGAGAGAATATGAGGGTGCCGAAGGTGGAGCTGCTGGGGAGAATGTGGAGATTACAATCCCTCAGGATACAACCATCAAAGAGGCTGCGTCAATCCTTAAGGATGCTGGGCTTATAGAATACAAGCTTGCGTTCCAGCTTAGAATGACAGGTTCCCAGTACAGTGGCAGCCTTCAGCCGGGAACATATACACTTAATTCTGGTATGTCGACGCTGGATATGATAAAGACATTGTGCTATGTGGAGTCCACAAGAAAGGTGCTCTACACGATCACTGTCCCAGAGGGATTTACGGTTGAACAGATAGCCGACAGATGTGAGGAGGCAGGATTCTGTACAGCGGAGGAATTTTTGAAAGAGTGTAAATCAGGAGACTTTGAATATCCATTTGAGATACAGTCCACGGAGGTCAAATATGCACTCCAGGGATTTTTGTTCCCAGCGACATATGATGTGTATGAGAATATGACGGCAAAGGATCTCATACAGGATATGATAGACAAGTTTAACAGTGTCTACACTGATGAGTACAAGAAGAAAGCTGAGGAACTTGGTTATTCAGATTTTGAAGTCCTTACGATGGCATCTATTGTTGAGAAGGAGTGCAAGCTTGATTCGGACAGACCGATGGTTGCAGGTGTATTTATCAATCGTCTCAACCAGGATATGCCGCTTCAGGTTGATCCGTCAGTACTCTATGCAGTCACAGATGGTCAGTACAACCAGGCTGAACTGTCATATGACGACTTGGAGATCGATTCACCATATAACACATACAAATATACAGGACTTCCGGTTGGACCTATATGTAACCCTGGACAGGCATCTATAGAGGGTGTATTGAATGCTACTCATCATGATTATCTCTACTACCTGACCTCGGATGAGAGCAACGGTGCTTGTATATTTAACGAGACATATGAGGGACATCTGGCAGACATCGAGAAAGCTGACGCTGCAAAGGCTGAGAAGGAGGGCGGTGAGGATGCATCTTCAGATGACTCATCAGACGACTCAGACTCAAGTGATGATTCCTATGACGGCGAGTAGACATTACAGGAAATAAGTCGTTAAATTAAACAACAAAATATAGTTCTAATTTTTCCAAAAGGGTATAAACTGCTTGCGATATATAAGTTTATTATATATAATAAAGGAGTGTGTACCCTTTTGGGTTTTTATGCATCGAGTTATGCGCTTTTGGAGGTGCGATAGGAGGAATATTTGATGAGAAAAATAAGTTTCAAAGTAAGAAATATCGGGTCTGAGAAATATCTGTCATATATTCTTAATGATGATTGTGAGTTTGATGAAGAATTGTTAGATTATCTGGAAGAGAATAAGATTCCAGAACTCATAGATATCATTTATGAAGAGGATGATGAGAACGATTACCTTACATATAATGTTACAGGCAGGACAACGGTAGACGCACTCCTTTCTAATACAGTAAATGCAGAGAAGATATTAGGAATCGTCAGGGGGGTTGCCTCGGGAATTGTAAATCTCAGAGATTTGGGAATCCCAGCATCATATGTTATTTTGCATAAGGGATTTACATATGTGAACCCTGTTACATACGATGTTGGAATGTTGTGCGTTCCTATAGAGGCTGATGCGAACATTAACGCAGAGTTTAGAATTTTTGTGAAGGATATACTTACAAGCGTAAAATATGATGACAGTGAAGATTGCAATTATGTTGCCAAACTGCTTACACTTCTGAACGCTGACAAGTTTACAGTCAGAAACTTCTATTCGCAGCTCACAGAGCTTATGGAATCAGCCGGTATGCAGGTTGAAGAAAAGTTTGTAGATATAGGTGGGGATGTCTCGGTATCACAGTCCACAGTTGACACAACTTCTGATACAAGCATGGATGATCTCCCTGAGTACAGAGATGTATCATTTGGCGAGGAGGATGACGCTGAGGAAGGCGAGGATGAGGATGTATCATCAGGAGTAGATGATCTGTTTAAGGATCTTTCATTTGATGGATCTGAAAAGCCAGAGGAAGAAAATAGTGTGTCCTCAGGAATTGATATGTCTGTATTCGATGACAGCGTATTTGACGATCTGGAGACTGATGACTCCGATGATGATACGGATTATACAGAGGCACTTACATCAGATGTGGAGCCACAGTCAAGTCTCACTGAGGTCGCTCAGACCACAGACGGAGTTACTGAAGTTGAGCTTGATCGCCAGGAGGAGCAGACTCCTGTTCTTATCTCAACAGATGAGATAATAGACAATCCGCCAGTGATCAAGAATATCAAGATAAATAGAGCTAAGATAATACAGAAAGCGGTTGTTGATGCAGAGGAAAACAAGATCGACAATCCAACGGAGCAGATCATAGCTCCTCAGTATATGAATGGTGAGGTGGCGGAGCCTGAGACTAATATGGATCCGGTCACAGCCAAGGCTGATGAGGAGGAGAAAAAAGGAACTGGAAGTACAGTGGAGCTCACAGGCGGAATGAACGTTGTAAAGGATAGCGATTCAGATACCGTTTCGGCAGTTCCTAAGGGAGTTCCGAGGGCTATGCCATATATAGTGAGAGTCAACACCGGAGAGAGAGTTATGGTCAATAAGGCTGTCTTCAAGATAGGAAAGGCTGGCAGAGGTGTTGATTATCATGTAGGTGGAAATGGAGCCATAAGCAAGGTACATATCATAATCTACCAGAGAGAGGATGGATGTTATCTGAAGGATAATAAGACTACCAATGGAACATATCTGAATGGTCAGAGGCTCGATGACAATGGAGAGATGAAACTTACAAACGATGCAATGATAAGTATCGGTGGTGAGGACTTTATATTCAAATTAAGTTAATATACACTGCCCACGGAAGTGGGGAAGGAGCAGGTAGTAATACCTGCTTTTGGTGTTTACTAAAGGGGGTAAATAAATCAAATGAAGAGAGAGAAGATAACCGTCATACCTATGGGGAATATATATAAGGCAAGTTACATTCTAGATGTCAATGATGTTGTTGATGCCAAGGTATATGATATGAGCAGAAACGGAATGTTTCCACAGATGATTCCATGTGATATGCAGGAAAATGGTGGAGTGAGGACATTTGAGTATACCATAGATGGCATGAGACCACTTCCTGAGATATTGAAATCTGATATGGGCAGGAGAGATATGCTTACAGTGATCTACAATGTGTTGGAGAGCTTGGAGACGTTTGGAAAGGGAATGGTTTCCCTTAGTTATGTTGCAAAGGAGACACAGCATATATTCGTATCTCCGGAGTCGTATGATGTGAAATTTATTGTTGCGCCCGTGGATAAAGAGTTCACGGATATGAATGAGGTTAGGAATCTTATAAAGACAATAATTGTGGATGCGAAGTATTCAGAGTCAGATGCGGATAATTATGTTGCCAGACTCATAAATTATGTCAATATGCCTGGAACTTTTTCGAGCTCTGATATGAAGAATAGGGTTAAGGATCTATTGATGGAGATGGGGGCGGAGGTGCCCGAATCTGGGAAGAATATACCAATGAATGGCATGGAAATGCAAAGTGGTAGCAGCCATATACTGAGATCGGAAACCCCATCACCTAAGGTGAGCCGTCTCGGAGTTATGAGAAATAATGCGAGAATGAATGGACAGGTGCCACCGATGGGACCGAGTGGAGTGCCGATGAACGGAATGCCACCGATGGGACCGAACGGAATGCCAATGAACGGAATGCCGCCGATGGGACCGAATGGAATGCCAATGAACGGAATGCCGTCGATGGGACCGAACGGAATGCCAATGAATGGGGCTATGCCGCCGATGGGACCGAATGGAATGCCAATGAACGGGGCTATGCCGCCGATGGGACCGAATGGAATGCCAATGAATGGAGCTATGCCGCCGATGCCAGAAGGTGTGAATCAGTTCGAGTCAGAAGTGAAAAATGAGGATACGGCAGAGACACCAGTAAACAGCGAGACACCCGAGACAATGCTAAAAGAAGATGCTGGGAAAGAAGTGATTGCTGAGGAAGAACAGTCTGGCAATAAAGAGGTAGCTGAGGTCATTGCGGAACGACAAAAAAATGAGAATCCATTTAACGGGGCGCCGATGCCAGAGATGCCGCCGATGGGAAATCCGTTTGGAGAAGCACCGGTATCGCCGACAGGAAATCCGTTTGGAGGAGCACCGGTACCGCCGATGGGAAATCCATTTGAAGTAACACCTCCAATGAATGCAGCCGAGAATGTGACGGAGCAGCCGGATAACATAGAGACAGCCGAACCTACGGTGGAGCAGCCGGATAACGCGGAAACAGTCGAGCCTATGGTAGAACAGCCAAAGAACGAGAATTCATTTGACGAGGTGCCAATACCACAGACGCCGCCAATGGGAAATCCGTTTGGAGGGGAACCGGTACCGCCAATGCCGCAGATGCCGCCAATGGGAAATCCGTTTGGAGAGATGCCAGTACCGCCGGCAGCACCTGTTGGAATGCCGTCATCAGAAGGACCGGCACCATATTTTGTCCGCACAAGAACCGGTGAAAGGATTGATCTGGACAAGGCAGAATTTAAGATAGGACATAAGGTTTCGGATGTTGATTACGTGGTATCAGACAACTCAGCAATAAGCAGAGTACACTGTGTGATCACGAAGAGAAATGGAGTATGCTTTATCAGAGACAACCATTCAACAAATGGAACATACATAAATGGCGACAGGCTGAATGATGGAGAGGAAAGATTCCTTACCAATAATGCATTCGTGATATTGGGCAATGAGGAATTCGTTTATCATATAAAATAATCTTGTCACCACGGTTAAAAGATATATTACGGGAGGAGTAATGTGATGGGGTTTAGTGCAGTATACAATACAGATGTGGGGATCAAGAAAAAGACCAATCAGGATTCTTTGGCAATAAAGATTGCTGACACCCCTGACGGACAGGCTCTGTTCTCGCTTGTATGTGATGGCATGGGAGGTTTGGCAAAGGGCGAAGTTGCAAGCAAAGAAGTTATATATGCATTCTGTGACTGGTTTGACAGTCAATTTGCGGAGATGATAGAAAATGGCAGTTTCAGTGAGGGCGCATTGAAATATCAGTGGCTGCACCTCGCTGTGGAGATGAATGAAAAGATAAAAGCATTTGGTGAGCAGAATGGAATAATGCTAGGAACCACCATATCAGCGATACTGATGTATAGGGGGAGATATTACATAGTACATGTTGGAGACAGTCGTATATATGAGATAGGGACGGATGTGAGACAAATAACTGCGGATCAGACTCTCGTTGCCAGAGAGATAGCTGCAGGAAGACTTACCCCTGAACAGGCGGAGACAGACAGCAGACGAAGTGTACTCCTTCAGTGTATTGGAGCATCCCCGGTAGTCGAGCCTGATTTTATAGCAGGAGATATTTTGCCTAGGGCAACATATATGATCTGTTCGGATGGATTTAGGCATAAGATATCCAACGAGGAGATGATGAGTAAGATTGGTCCTGCCGTATGCAGCACAGAAACCGAGATGGAGAATGGGTGTAAATTCCTTACAGAACTTGTGAAGTACAGAAAGGAAACAGATAACATAACAGTTGTTCTTATTAAAACGGAGTAATGGGGAGATAAGATGACAGAATTAGGAACGGTATTAGATGGGAAATACGAAATACTAAAAAAAGTCGGTCAGGGTGGAATGTCAATAGTCTATCTCGCTATGGATAACCGACTTAATAAGCAGTGGGCTGTCAAGGAGATCAAGAATGATGGATCAAAGAGTACGGCGACCCTTTTGAAAGGCCTTGAGAGAGAGGCAAATATCCTCAAGGATGTCGATCATCCGGTTCTTCCGCGAATTGTCGATATCATAAATGAAAATGGTACGATCTATGTAGTTATGGACTTTGTTGAGGGTAAACCGCTTAGCGATGTTCTAAAAGCTGAAGGTGCGCAGGATCAGACCAAAGTCATAGAGTGGGGAAGGGCATTAGCAAGTGCACTGGATTATTTGCACTCGATGGATCCTCCTATAATATACAGAGATATGAAACCGTCAAATGTAATGCTTAAACCGGATGGCTCAGTAAAGCTCATAGATTTTGGTACTGCCAAGGAATATATAGTTGAGAATAACGCAGATACTACAGCTCTTGGAACCAGAGGATATGCGGCTCCGGAGCAGTTTGGAGATTCCCAGGGCCGAGGAATATACAACACGGATGCGAGGACAGATATATACAACCTAGGTGCTACACTGTATCATCTTGTGACCGGAAAGAATCCTTGCGAGCCACCATACGAGATAAAGCCTATCAGACAATGGAATCCGATGCTTTCGTCTGGATTTGAACAGATAATAATAAAGTGCTGTCAGCCTAGTCCTGAGGACAGATATCAGTCATGTTCGGAACTTTTATATGCACTTGATCATTACAATGAACTTGATGATGAGTTCAGAGCAAAGGCAAAGAAAAAAGTTGCCGTGTTTGCTGCTATGGCTGGACTCTCCATATTGTCTGGGTGCTGTGCTGTATTTGGTGGTATAAAGAAGGGACAGCTCAAGGAACAGGACTATAACAACAAGATAGCAGAGGCTGAGGATGCAGTTGATTCGAGTGACTACAATAAGGCATTTGAATGCTATAAAGCAGCGGTGGACATCGATCCTACCGCATCTGAGGCGTATATAGGATATATGGATACATATGCCTACTACTACACGGATGAAGATGTAGCAACAGGAACCGGAACAGAGACGCCAGCTGAAAAGGGAATCAAATTTGCTCTGAGAAATATCGATAAGGTGAAGGATGATGTCAAATACGAGATTGCCCTTTTATATTTCAATGAGGTTCCGGATTACAGTGCTGCAAGAAAATACTTCAACATGGTGGCTGATACAGAAAATTTTGCAAATGATGTACAACAGGCAAAGTATTATGAGGCGATATGTGACAACAAGATAAATAAAACAGCTGATTTTAATGACAGTAAGCAGGATGTATTTGATTTCCAGCAGTACAACAGCGACAACATCGATGACACAAATACATACAAATACGTCAATTACCTCAATATAGCAACAATCTATGTGGATAAGCTTTCAAGTGATGAGGAGCTTGCCGACAGAACGATAGAACTGCTGCAGGAGGCAAGTGAGAAACTTAACGACAATGCAACGGTTCTTTCAAAGGAGTTTCCAGAAGAAAGAGGTGTGAATTATTACAGCGGACAGTATTCGGCAATACTTTGTTCAGTCTACACTTACCTTGCTGAAAAAGAGAGTGATCCGGTGGAACAGGTTGCATATTATAGAGAGGCAATAAACAGTGTTGACGCTTATCTGTCCGGAATCGACATGAGCGGGGATACTGTCACAGATAAGGCAAAGAATACATATGCAGAGTATTCTAGGAAAAAGGCTGAGATATATGTGAGTATGGGAGATATCGGCGGTGATGAGAACAACTATGAACTTGCTGAAAATGTCTATCTGAGCGCAGAGCAGGTGTTGGGAGTCGATGATTATTCAGCGGATCTCTACACCAGTCATCTCACATACCTGTATAACAGATACACCAGTTTGTATGGAAGTGCGCCGGATACTTGGGATAAGAGTGCAAGGAATACGGTTATCTCTGTATACAACAGTGGCAGCAGGATACAGATGCTTGCAGATGGCAAAAAGCCACAGTGGAACACGTTGATCCATAAACCTGTTATAGAGGCAATAGTCTCTGGAACAGGCAGTAAGACAGGCAAGTAGAGGGGGAATAGGATATGGCAACAGTTTACAATATAATGCTATATGGCGGCCTTGCACTTGCAGTCATATTTGCCGTAACGGCAATAATACTGTTTTTTGCGCTGAAGATTCCTAAGGCTATCGGAGATGTGACAGGTTCAACTGCCAGAAAGAAGATAGAGGAGATCCGTGAAAAGGGTTACGAGAGTGTACAGGGTATGGGTGTATCAAAGCAGGATGCCATAAAGAATCATGCCACCAAGATATCTGTCAGGGATGTTCAGTCATCCGAATCCAGCAAGCGTACTGAAAAAGGAAGGGCTAATTATGAAAAGGCGGTTGCGGAGGTAAAAAATAAGAAGAAAAGGGAAGATATGCAGGAGCTGACAAGTAATATGTACTCTGATCCGGAGGTTGCAACGGATGTCCTGAGAGAGGATGACAGTGAGGCAGCCACAGATGTACTCAGAGAGGATGACAGTGAGGCAGCCACAGATGTACTTATGTCAGAAGATGACGAGGAGGCAACAGACGTACTTATGTCAGAAGATGACGAGGAGGCAACAGACGTACTTATGTCAGAAGATGACGAGGAGGTAACTGATGTACTCAGATCAGAAGATGACGAGGAGGCAACTGACGTACTCAGATCAGAAGATGACGATGCAGCCACAGATGTTTTGAGAGGTGATGATTCTGATGCCACAGATGTACTGACGAGCGATACAGATATAGCAGGGCAGGTGGAGGAACGCGAGCATGGACAGCTCAGGATGATCAAGAACGTTGTGGTGGTTCACACGGATGAGAGTATATAGGAGGAAAAGATTATGGAAAGGGTATTTCACAATAAGTCATTTCTTCATCGATTTATAGCGGTGGTGATGGCGGTGGTCATGGTATTGACTCTAGTGGCGATAGACTCCCATGTACATCTGTTTGCAGAGGAAGATATAAAGACCATAGATATCACAGATCTGTTAAAGGGCGATGATGAAAATGCGGTTTCCGGATTTTCTGCTTTAACAAAATTTAAGCTTAAGAGTGATAAGGTTGATGGTATAGATCTTGCAAAGGTGATGTATAAAGAGTATACAGGGGAGCCTTCAGAAATACTGGGAACACCGACAGATGTAACAAAATATAACAAGATAGGTGCTGAGGAGGAGCTTGCCCATAAGGATAAGAACCTCAAATATGCATTTTATTATCCGACATATAACGATAAAGATGAGCTGCAGGGATACCAGCTTATAGGAACAATCAGAGTATCCTATGATGATAAGCAGCCGGAGATAGGCAGCGCGTTTGATCTGGTGGCAGGAAATGACAGACTCATAGAGAAGGATGGATATTATATCCTTAATCTTGTCAAGGAAGGAGAGGCAGCGGTAACTCCAAAGTTTGAGATAAAAGCAAAGGATACCGATGACGAAAATGCTACAGGAATAGACAAGGTAGTCTGGATCAAAAATGGAGATGCGAAAGAGACAGAGATTGAAAAAACAGATGGTAAATATATATTCAGTGTACCGGATGCATCGGGAGAGTATACGTTTAAGGCGTATGATAAAGCTGGGAATGCCAGTGGATTATCACAGCCGTTGATCATCAAAAAGCTGAATGGAATTCCTTCTATAACAAAGGTAACAACAACAGCGGTTAAGAAGACAGTAAATGACCTCACATTCCTTGTGTCAGCAAATACAGTTAAGGTTACAGTGAATGTTGCAAGATCCACAGCAGGAGATGGCGGTACAGCAGTGGATGTGGGAGCAAAGCTTTGCTACAAGTTTATTGCAGGCGGCAAAGAATCCGCTGAGATAACAAAGGATATCATCGGCAATGCAGTGGACTTTGAGATTCCTGCAAGTGCATTGGATAAGGATAAAAGAACCCTTCATACGGTGGCAATATGTGTGGAGGATGAGTTTGGCAACAGAACATATTCCACAGATTTAGATGGAAATATTCTGTTTGTCAGCGATCAGAAACCAGTGATTGAGATTAATGATGCAGAACTCATCAGAGGAAAGGGTTATGACGCATATCCAGAGGATACATCAAATAAATGGGCACAGTCTATGACATTGGGACTGGATGTGAGTGATGATTACTCATACATAGACAGTATATATTACTCATATACAGGAAAGTCTGGCTCAGGAATTCCATCATCAGGAAATATCGTTATCGAAAAGGATCTGTTTGACTTCAGAAATGCAACAGGGCTAAACATTGTTGGAACAGGAAAAGCAGATGGTTCCGCTGATAAGATTGAACTTGCCGATGGTCAGTATACACTGACATTCAAGGCAAAAAACTACGTGGGAAAAGAGGGCACAAAATCTATTGATGTATACATAGACAACACAGCACCAACTTTGAACATGACATCCGACTATGCACAGATAAGTGTGGGCAAGGAAAAGTATTATCCATTCTCAACCACAAAACAGTGCATGAATATAACATGGGGGGATGCAGGCGGATCAGGTGTTGATGAGCGAACAGTAACAGCAAAGCTAGTGAGAACAGGTAAAGAGGGCAGGGATCAGAATCTTAATGTTGCCATTGACGGTGAGGGTAAGGCTCATGTAAGTATTGACAGCAAGACGCAAAGTGGAAGATACACCCTTGAAGTTGAAGTGTATGATCATGCTGGAAATAAACAGACCGTGAAACAGCCTGTATTTGTGAATAGATCAGATGTTACAGCTGAGATCAGCGCAACGGCAGGCGGAGACGATATAAAGAGCGGTTCTTATATAACGGCAGACAGAATAGTTGTCACAGGTACGGCAAAGGGATATAGTCTCACTGCTGATGATCTCGATATCTCACTCAATGATGCAGACATTAAAGCCTCATCTGACTGCAAGATTACATCAACAGCAGGAGAATTAAATACAATAACATTTACATATGTGATATCCGTCAGCAAGGCTAGCAAGCTTGGAAATTACGTGTTCAAACTCACAGCACACAACCATGGCACGGACGAGACAAAGACTGCAAAGTATTCACTTGTATATGATACAGCATGTCCTACAGTGACTGTGGATAAAGTGGCAGCATACAACCGCAGCAGTGTAACCCTCAATTGGGCTGCAACGGATAATGAGTATGTAAAGACAGTGGTTATAGAGGGAACCAGGACGGAGTGTATGTATGATGCTGGAAAGATAGACAGAGAGGAATATGATGTAAATGTAAGACTTAAGGGTACGACCACGTCATATGTGTTCAAGGAAGATGGACGTTACAGTCTTGGAATTTACGCATTAGATGCTGCTGGCAACAGAAGTGTTGTAAAGATGGTAAGTTTTATCATAGACAGGGAAAAGCCACAGGCAGAGTACGATGAGCTTAAGACTGATCCTTCGGTCATAGATAATAAGAGTCAGACCATAGATATAACAGTACACGATTCATACGGAATAGATGGCGATGATGTTACTGCTACAATATACTACAGGACATATAATGGCACAAAGGGAACAAAAATAGCCACATTTGATAGGGTAAGCAATGAGATAGTTAAGGCATCTGTAAATCTCAGACAGGTAGGCGGCAAGGCAGCTGTGTACAGAGTTGAGGTGAGTGGCAATGATAAGGCTGGAAACGCAGTGGTAGATGCAGATGGACTTGCAGGCAACAGATATTACATAGATAATACAAAGCCAACCATTTCAATATCGCCAAAGCCGGAAAAAACTAACGGTGGGTATTACAAGGGTGAAGTAGCATTCGATGTCAATATCGGTGAGCAGTTCAACAGAAAGCATACACTGACGATAACAGATGCAAATGGAACTATACAGGAGAAGAACACAGCATTTGAGTTCAACGAATATGTATATGGCGCAAGCTACACCGGACAGGGAGAATATAACCTCACAATAAAGGTGACAGATGCTGCCGGAAATGTTTCAACAGTTGGGACAAAGTTTTTGATCGACAAGACAAAGCCGTTTGTTCAGCTCGGAGATGTAGCTCTCTTAAATACAGGAAATGTGACACTTCCTATAACTCTTACAGACAATATGAAGGGTTCAAAATATACAGTTCATGTTGTGAGAACAGATGCAAATGGCAATAAGGCATTCGATGCAGATCTTGAGAAGGGTACGTGGAATGGCACAGATTTCAGCAAGAATTATACATTTGCAGATGAGGGTGACTACACAGTTACCGTTTTAGCGGAGGATAAGGCTGGAAACAGATCAGATGTAAAAACAGCTAAGTTTAGGATTGATAAGACTGCTCCGGTAATCTCAATAAGCGGAGTGGGAGACAGACAGACAACTTCAGCGACAGCGACCATCAGTGTGGATGAGGCGTTTTCTTTTGATTATGAGGGAAGAAGTCTTGGAGCATCAGATATAAGAGTTTCGATAACAAAGAAGACAGACGGAACTGGAGCGTCCAACATGGCAGAACTTACGACTGGAAGTTTCTCAGGTGGCAATCCTCATACGGCAACATACAACTTTACAGATGACGGTGAGTACACTATCACAGTAAATGCGAGGGATCTAGCTGGAAATGTCGCTGCAAGTGCAACGAAGACATTTAAGATAGACTCAAAGGCACCAGTTATAAAGATGAGCGTGACTGACAAGAACAGCAAGACTGTAAAGAGCTATGATGCAGTGGGAAGTACTGATATGCTTGATCCAAACTATGTTGATATGGCACTTTCTGTTGAGGAGACTTTCTTCAGAACGAACAATGTCAAGATAACTGTAAAGAAGGATGGCAAGGATATCTCATCATCAAGCTTTGCAAACTACAGCAATTCATCTGCTGTAAGTACAGGAAGTCAGAGATTTGAGGAAGATGGGGTGTACGATGTATCAATAACCGCGCAGGATGAGCTTGGAAACAAGGCAGAGGATTACAATATCGTGTTCACTGTGGACAACACAGCACCAACTGTTGAATCTACCGAAAAACTTCTCAGCTTTATGGCAAAATCCACAGCTGAAGCGGATGGCAGTCTGCTTTTAAATGCGGACGATTTTGCCGATATTCTGAATTCAGGATATGATGTACTCTGGAAAGTAAACGATACCTCAGTATTTGATGTTGATGTCAAGATGGACGGAGTGGACTTTATAGACTTTTCAGATATGTCCGATGGATATCACAAGATAACTCTTAGTGCAGTTGATGAGGTTGGACATAAGACAAGTCAGGAGTTTGAATTTACATACGATGGTACAGCACCTAGAATAATAATAACCGGAGTCGAGGATGGAGAGACTGTAAGAGAACCATTTGATATGACTATAGGACTTGAGAACGAGGAAGACGAGATCATATCGATAGTTATAAATGGCAATACTATAGATCCAGCACAGTACAAGAGCAATAATCAGTATAAGATGCATGTCGAGGAATATGACACATATACAATAGAAGTAACAGCTACAGATAAGGCTGGAAATATTTCTTCAACAGTGGATGAAAAGACAGGTGCGGTATTCACATTTAAGCTCAGTGAGGGATTATCTCCAGTTGCATTGGTACTGATAATAATAGCAGCTATACTTCTCGTTGCACTGCTGATATTTGTGATAATAGCAGGTAAAAAGAGAAAAAAGAAAAATGCAGCATAAATAAGATAGCAGGAGACAGTGAATGTATAAAGCGGTAGTGTTCGATATGGATGGTGTTCTCGTAGATACAGAGAAGATATATCGGTTGTGCTGGAAGAAGAACGGCATGAGTATAGGCATTCCGGATGACGAGATGGAGCATGTGTGCGACCGGGTTGCCGGTGGCAACAAGACTACAAATGCCCGTGTATTCAAGGATATAATGGGCGAGGATTTTCAGTATCTTCCATTTCGGCAGAGAACGATGGATCTGTTTGATGAATATGTTGCGGAACATGGAGTCGAAATAAAAAGGCATGTGGCAGAGACTTTGGGTTTCCTGCAGAGCAGGGGCATCAGGATTGCACTTGCCACATCCACGGGCAGAGAACGGGCCATGCAGAGGCTTTCGCATGTTGGCATTCTTGATTTCTTTGAAGAGATGGTCTGTGGTGACGAGATAGTCAAGGGGAAACCGAATCCTGATATATACATCCGGGCGTGTGAAAAGCTTGGGATATCACCGGAGGAGGCTGTAGCTGTCGAGGATTCCGTAAACGGAGTTATATCGGCGGATACAGCGGGACTGTATACGGTGATGGTGGTAGATCTCATAAAACCAAACGATATCACAGAGCAGCATGCGGATCAGACATTCTATGATATCAAAGATATATGTAGTCTGTTCTAATAAAAATATAAGAGATTGCAGACGGTCAAACCTGAAAAGGTTTGACCGTTTTTGTATTTGTATAAATAAATCGTTGGCTGGCAACATATTTATATAATGAGGAAATATAAGGTGGTTTTTTGGTGGCAGGACAGAAAATGCTTGGGGTGCTGAAAGGGCTTATAACAGCCTATCTTATCACTATTGTTTTGCTGTTTGTCATCGCAGTTGCGGTGTACAAAATAGGGATGAGTGATACTGTACTGAACGGGCTGATAACAGCGGTGTACATACTGGCGACATTTCTTGGAGGATTTATCACGGGAAAAAAGGTTCAGGAGAGGAAGTTTGTGTGGGGAGCAGTATTCGGCCTTATGTACATATTGATTGCCATAACACTGTCGGCAGTGACGGGAGGTGCAGGAGATGTAACCTTAGTGCCCCGCGTAACCAAGTGTATAATGTGCGTCGCCGGCGGCATGCTGGGGGCTATGCTGGCATGAAAAAACTCTTTTACTTTATATATCTTTATGTTATAATCGCGGTATATGACATAAAAAGAGAGGTGTATCTAGAATGAAGAGAATTAAGACACTCACAAATAAGACTATGAAGAATACAATGGTCAAGGGTGGATGTGGCGAGTGCCAGACATCATGCCAGTCAGCTTGTAAGACATCATGCACAGTTGGTAATCAGAGCTGTGAGAATGTTAACAACAAGTAATTTGTAACAGTTTGTATTTGATCAGCTAAAGGGGACCGTCGTATATTATGACAGTCCTCTTTAGTGCGTGTATAAGGATACCGTGTGTGGTATTTTTTGAAGGAGAATTATGGTTCATCAGTACAAGAACAATGGATATAATATAGTGCTTGATGTCTGTAGTGGATCGGTACATGTAGTAGACGATCTTGTCTATGATATTATTTCTTTATACGAAGAGAATGATAAAGAGCAGATAATAGCAGCACTGCCACAGTATGACAGCGCAGATGTCTCAGAGGCGTGTGATGAGGTCGCCCAGCTTGTGGAGGACGGTACATTATTTACAGATGATGTGTACAAAGATTATATTATAGATTTTAAGAAGAGAAAGACAGTTGTAAAGGCTCTATGCCTGCACATTGCCCATGACTGTAACCTTGCGTGCAGATATTGTTTTGCAGGAGAGGGAGAGTATAAGGGAGACAGAGCGCTTATGTCGCTTGAAGTGGCAAAGAAATCGTTGGATTTCCTGGTAGCCAATTCCGGATTAAGAAGGAATCTCGAGGTTGATTTCTTTGGAGGAGAGCCTCTCATGAACTGGGATGTGGTTAAGAAGACAGTTGAATACGGAAGAAGTCTTGAGGAAAAATATGATAAGAAATTTCGATTCACACTCACGACGAACGGTGTACTTCTGAATGACGAGATAATGGAATTTGCCAACAGGGAGATGGCAAATGTGGTACTCAGCATAGATGGAAGAAAAGAAATTCACGACTATATGCGTCCTACAAGAAATGGAAAGGGCAGTTATGATGTGATATTGTCAAAGTTCCAGGAATTTGCCAAGAAGAGAGCTGGAAAGAGCTATTATGTGAGAGGTACTTACACTCACAATAATCTTGATTTTTCAAATGATGTTCTGCATATGGCGGATCTGGGATTTGACCAGATATCGGTGGAGCCGGTCGTATCATTGCCGGATGAGCCATACGCTATAAAAGAAGAAGATATTCCTGTATTGCTTGAACAGTACGACATCCTTGCAAAGGAGATGATCAAGAGACACAAGGAGGGAAGAGGTTTCAATTTCTTCCACTTTATGATAGATCTTGAGGGTGGACCATGTGTTGCAAAAAGGCTCTCAGGATGTGGCTCAGGTACAGAGTACATGGCAGTTACCCCTTGGGGAGACCTGTATCCATGCCATCAGTTTGTCGGTGAGGACGATTTCTGTATAGGCAATGTGTTTGACGGAATCAAGAATCAGGACATAGTCAATGAATTCAAGCTGTGTAATGTATACGCAAAGGATAAATGCAAAGATTGCTTTGCAAGATTCTACTGCAGTGGTGGATGCGCAGCCAACTCATATAAGTTCCATGGCAATATACTTGACGCATACGACATAGGGTGTGAACTTCAGAAGAAACGTATAGAGTGTGCGATCATGCTTAAGGCCGCTATGGCAGATGAGGAAGAAGAGGAATAAAAAGGGTAAAAGGAGAAGACGATGAAGAAAACAAAGAGAAATGCTGTGCTCGTCATCATAGCCTTTCTGCTTGTACTGGGTGTTGCTATATTCACAGCAATATTCGGTGTTGCAGACAGAGGTAAAGTCGAGTACATCAAGCTTGGACTTGACCTTAAAGGCGGTCTGAGTGTAACTTACGAGATTCAGGAAGACGATTACAGTGACAAAGATCTCGAGGATACCAAGTATAAGATTGAGAAGCGAGTTGAGGCATATACTAACGAGTACTCAGTATACGAGGATGGAGATAAGAAGATCACAGCAGAGATACCTGGAGTTACCAATGCGGATGAGATTCTTGAGGCTTTGAATATCGAGGGAAAGCTTGAGTTCCTTGATCCTGACAACTACGAGAAGTGGTCAAAGGGTGAGGCGTATGAGGCTGCTCTTACAGGAGATGACATCAAGAATGCCACAGCCGGAATTGACTCAGATAACGGCAATGACAATGTGGTACAGCTTGCATTCACAGATGAGGGAGCGCAGAAGTTTGCCGATGTAACAGCGGCGAATATAGGAAAAATAGTATATATAATATATGATGGAAAGGTTGTAAGTGCTCCAACTGTGCAGGCTGCGATCACAGGCGGAAACGCTGAGATCAACAAGATATCAACCTATGAGGAGGCTGAGCAGCTTGCTACGACTATCCGTATCGGTGCACTTCCTCTTACACTTAAGCAGGTTCGTTCCAACATAGTAGGTGCTACACTTGGATCAGATGCTATCAGCACAAGCCTTAAGGCAGGTGCGATAGGTATTGCACTTGTATTTCTTATCATGATCATAGTATTCAGGATCCCGGGCCTTGTGGCATCATTTGCTCTGGCATTCTATACAATACTTGATCTGCTGGTTATCAACCTGTTCAATGTAACACTGACACTTCCTGGTATAGCCGGTGTTATCCTGTCAGTAGGTATGGCGGTTGATGCCAATGTAATCATATTCACACGTATAAAAGAGGAGCTGGCGGACGGCAAGTCCGTAAAGCAGGCTGTAAAGGGCGGTTTCCACAATGCCCTGTCAGCCATCATAGATGGTAACGTTACAACGCTTATCGCAGCACTTGTACTTGGAATATTTGGAACAGGTACTATCAAGGGATTTGCGATCACACTGGCTATCGGTGTTGTTCTCTCAGTATTTACAGCTCTGGCAGTCAGCCAGTCACTGCTCACAGCGCTTGTAAATCTCGGTGTTACAGATGCCAAGTATTTCGGTGTTGCAAGAGAGCCAAAGAAGACAAACTTCGTGAAGGCAGGCAAGTTCTGTATGCTCGGATCACTCATCGTGATCATCGCATGTTTCTGTATGATGCCTGTTAACAATAAGTCAAAGGGTTCACCACTTAACTTTAGTGTTGAGTTTGCAGGTGGTACAAGCCTTACAGTAGAATTTGATAAAGCATATACACTCAGCGAGGCTGAGTCAGACATAGTTCCGGTTATTGCAGAGGCAGCAGGTATCGGCGAAGCAGGTATCTCAGTTCAGACTGTTTCAGGAACAAACGAGATCGTGTTCAAGATGCCAGAGCTGATCGATGATGGTACAGATGATTCACAGATGTCAAAGGTAAGAACCGCCCTGACAGATAAGCTTGGCGCCGATGTCAAGGAGGCAAACGTAATAAGTGGATCAGTCAGCAGTGAGATGTCCAAGAATGCTATATTCTCAGTCATCCTTGCGGCAATCCTCATGCTTATATATATAGCTATCAGATTCCATGATGTTAAGTTCGGTGCAAGTGCAGTTATCGCACTTCTCCACGATGTTGCGATGGTATTCTGTCTGTATATTATACTGAGACTTACAGTTGGTAATACATGTATCGCGTGCCTGCTCACCATAGTTGGTTACTCGATCAACGCGACTATCATCATATTCGACCGTATAAGAGAGAATATAGATATAATGAGACCTAAGAAGGCAACATATAAGGATATAGTCAACCTGAGTATCAACCAGACATTCAGCAGAACTATTTATACATCACTCACAACATTTGTTACAATATTCGTTCTGTATATCATGGGAGTGGCATCCATCAAGGAGTTCGCTCTTACACTTATGGCTGGTATAATCATCGGTGCTTACTCTTCAGTATGTATCACCGGTCCACTTTGGTACACTATGAAGACAAAACTTGGCAAAGCCAGAAAAGACGGATTAGAATAATATCGTACGATATCGTGAAACATAATAAAAAACAGGCAAATGCCTCCATGACAGTGATGTTGTGGAGGCATTTGCAGTTTACAGATGATATGATCTGAAGTACAATGACATGAAATAATCTGTAGTGAAATAGTTTGAAGTGAAATAATTCTGAGTGAAATAACCTGGAATAAAACGGAGGTGAAGATATGGTTGACGCAGTTGTGTTTGACATGGATGGGGTCATTCTTGATTCTGAACAGCTGGTGGTGCGGAGCTGGCAGAAGATAGCTCAAAAATACAGTATAGAGGATATAGAGAAGTTCTGCATGGCTGCACTTGGACTCAACCGTGAGGCAGCGAAAAAGCTCTTTGTCCGGATATATGATGGCAGATATGGGGATGAGGAGAGATATGAATTGCTAAAGGCTGAGATGGCTGCGGAGTTTCACCGCGCAGCATCGGAGGGAGAGCTCATTCTTAAGCCTGGAGTCACTGATACCCTGAAGCTGCTGGATGATAACCATATTCCATGCGCTCTTGCCACGTCCACAAGAAAAGAGGTTGTCACCATGGAACTTACTAATCTAGGTGTGATAGATTACTTTGACAAGCTTATATGCGGAGATATGGTGGAGAGGAGTAAGCCTGCTCCGGATATCTTCCTTAAGGCGTGTGAGGAGCTCGGAATAGCACCTGACAAAGCGTTTGCTGTGGAGGATTCGTATAATGGGGTCAGAGCAGCTTGCTCCGCCGGGATGAAGGTGGTCATGATTCCTGATCTGGTTCAGCCCGATGATGAGATGCGGGAAAAAGCCCTTATCATATTTGATAACATGGACGGGTTTAAAGAGTATATCATGAAACTTGTCACAGCATGACGGGGATACTTCAAAACAGAACAAGACACAGAAAATATATAAAAAGGACTCATGATGCAGAGAGAGCATAGCCTCTGTTACAGGAGTCCTTTTCGTTAGTTTTTAGGGGTTTAAGGGGACTGGTGAAGTCCCATATATAACGTGAGAGTTCCGGCAAAGAACCGTCACGCTCTGATCTAATGGGTCAGTTAGATCAATGACTCGTAGAGTTTGGTGATATCCTCCACGCTAGTCTCTTTTGGATTGCCCGGACGACATGCGTCATCGTAGGCTGACTGAGCCAGGAATGGAATGTCCTCTGGCTTTACGATGTCCTTCAGATCTGCAGGTATTCCCACGTCTTTAGACAGCTGGCGAACTGCATCTACAGCAGCTTTTCTGTACTCTTCCTGAGTCATGTCGTCTACACCTTGTACGCCCATAGCTCTTGCTATTTCACGGTATTTCTCACCGGTGGCATCGGCGTTGTATTCCATGACGGTAGGAAGGATGATCGCGTTGGCAACACCGTGAGGTGTGTCATAAAGAGCTCCCAGTGGATGTGCCATTGAGTGGACTATTCCAAGTCCAACATTCGAGAATCCCATGCCTGCGACATACTGTCCGAGAGCCATGTCGGTACGGCCTTCAGGGGTGCCTTCAACTGCTCCACGAAGAGAGCGGCTGATTATCTGGATTGCCTTTAGATGGAACATGTCTGACAGTTCCCATGCAGCGGCTGTGATGTAGCCCTCGATGGCGTGCGTCAGTGCATCCATACCGGTTGCTGCTGTGAGTCCTTTTGGCATAGAACTCATCATATCAGGATCGACAAATGCGACAACTGGAATGTCCTTAGGATCAACACATACCATCTTTCTGTTCTTTTCAACATCTGTTATAACATAGTTGATGGTAACTTCAGCTGCGGTTCCTGCTGTTGTAGGAACTGCAAATATTGGAATGGATTTGTTCTTTGTAGGTGCAACGCCCTCAAGACTTCTGATGTCTGCAAAGTCAGGGTTGGCGATAACTATGCCGATACCCTTGGCTGTGTCCATGGAAGAACCACCGCCTATAGCTATGATATAATCAGCACCGGCAGCCTTGAAAGCATCCACGCCCTGCTGAACATTCTCAATTGTTGGGTTTGGCTTGATGTTAGAATAGATCTCGTATGCAAGATCTGAACCGTCCAGAACGTCTGTAACCTTCTTTGTTACACCGAATTTGATGAGATCCGGGTCCGAACACACGAGAGCCTTAGCAAATCCTCTGCCAAGAGCCTCTGTGGCTATCTCTGCGATTGCACCGGAACCGTGGTATGAGGTTTCATTGAGTACAAATCTGTTTGCCATAATATTATCTCCTCCTTCTTTAAGACATGATCCGTGTGGCGATATGTCGATTGATAAGTGCATATTGCACAAAAGCAGTATCAAAATACTAAGACTATTATAACATTTTCACAAAAATATTCAATGCAAATAACAGTCAAAATGGATGCATTTACAGTCAAAATGGCATAAAGTTGTAATAGCGGCGCTGGTTTGATAGAATGTTCTAAGAAATATGGAACGTGAGGAATATGATATGACAAGGACACCGGAGGAGCAGCAGATAATAGACAGGTACGTTATGAGACCGAGATGGTCGATAATGAGCAAGAGAGCTGATTTTACCGAGATAGGAAGAAAATTTGGCATAGATCCCGTGGTAGCCAGGGTTATAACAAACAGGGGAATATATGGTGATGACAATATAAATATGTACCTGAACGGCGGAGCGGAGCTTTTGCATGATCCTGCGCTTATGAAGGATCTGCCGGAGGGATGTGGCATAGTACTGGACAAACTTAAGAAAAACTGTAGGATACGCATTATATCTGATTATGACGTAGATGGGGTGACATCGAACTACATACTCCTTCTCGGTATGCGAAAAGTTTGGGCGGCTGTACATGGGGCTGAGCCTTGGCAGTGTGAGGTGGTGGACTACGATATTCCCCACAGGGTTCACGATGGCTACGGTATAAAAAACAGGCTGATAGATGCGGCAAATGCAGAGGGCGTTGACACGATAATCACATGTGATAATGGTATTGCAGCGTATGATCAGGTGAAGTATGCCAAGTCCCTTGGAATGACAGTCATAGTCACAGATCACCATCAGGTTCCTTTTCGTGAGGCTGATGATGGCTCCAAGACATACGTTCTGCCTCCTGCAGACGCTGTTATAGACAACCAGAGGGTGGACTGCAAATATCCGTTCAAAGGGCTTTGCGGTGCGGGGGTTGCCTGCAAATTCATCCAGTATCTGTATAGGATGTGTGGTATAGATGAGCGTGAGATAGAGGAGTTTTTTGAAGTGCTGGGTCTGGCGACAAACTGTGATATGATGGATCTCATAGATGAGAACAGGATATTTGTAAAGCACGCTTTGGAAAGCCTAAAAAACAGCAGCAATCCGGGGCTAAATGCGCTTATAAGGCTCAGTGGACGAAATGAAAAGAAGATAACGACCTACGATCTGGGATTTCTGATAGGACCGTGTATCAATGCTGCCGGAAGGCTTGGGGATGCAAAGACTAGTCTGGAATTTCTTTTGGAGAGCAGTGTGGCAAAGTCTGAGATCAAGGCGGCAATGCTCATTCAGACTAACAATGAGAGAAAAGAGATGACGGAAAAGGGTGTGAGAACCATAACGGAGATGCTGGAGGATGCCACCATAGCCGGAAGATTTAGCGAGACAGCGACCCTGGCCGACCGGGTGATAGTGGCGTATATTGCTAATGTGCATGAGAGTGTTGTCGGTATAATCGCCAGCAGGCTCAAGGAGATGTACAGCAGGCCGATTATGGTGTTCACAGACAGTGAACATCAGGGGATACTCAAAGGGTCAGGAAGATCCATAGAGAGTTATAATATGTTTGAGGAACTTAACCGTGTGAGGGAGATGTTTACAGAATTTGGAGGTCATGCCATGGCGGCGGGATTTTCTATAGCAAAAGGGAACCTCGAAAAGCTCAGACGTACGTTAAATGAACTCTGCACTCTCACGGATGAGGATATAACACCGCGGGTAAGGATAGATGTTGGGATGCCTCTGTCGTATCTGGCGAACAACAGCATAAGATTGACGGAACAACTCTATCTGTTGGAACCATATGGCAAAGGCAACAGGAAGGCGTTGTTCGGACAGGCAAATGTGTCAGTCCTGAGTGCCGCGATATTTGGCAAAAATAGGAATGTTCTCAGGCTGATATTGGATATCGGATCTGGCAGATCCATGAAAGCGATATATTTTGAGCCGGATGAGTTTGTTAATAATATAAAACAGTGGTTTGGCGAGGATGAATGTGCTAAAATGTTAAATGGTCATCTGAACAAAGTGACCATTGATATGGTATATTATCCTGAGATAAATGAATACCGTGGAGAGAAAAATGTACAGATAAAGCTGGAGAGATATGACAGATCTGATGTGTGATGCTGTATTGAACAGGAGGATAAGATGAGCGAGGTAGAAAAGTATATTAAGAGTATTCCAGATTTCCCAAAGCCGGGAATAATATTCAGAGATGTGACAAGTGTCACAGAGGATCCAGAGGGTATGAGACTTGCTATTGACGAGATGGACAAGCTGCTTGAGGGTGTTGATTATGATGTTATAGCGGGAGCAGAGTCCAGGGGATTTATATTTGGTGCACCGCTTGCTTATAAGAATGGCAAGGGGCTTGTCCTTGTGAGAAAGAAGGGAAAACTTCCGAGAGAGACAGTTGAGATGTCATATGATCTTGAATATGGACAGGCGACCATAGAGATCCATAGGGATTCCATAAAGCCGGGAGAGAAAGTTGTGCTTGTGGATGATCTTATTGCTACAGGAGGAACCATTGAGGCAGCTGCAAAGCTCATAGAGAGTCTGGGTGGTATAGTTGTGAAGATGGTGTTCCTCATAGAACTCACAGATCTGAAGGGCAGAGAGAGACTGGCCAAGTATGATGTGGATTCAGTTGTGAAATTTGAGGGAGAATGATCAGGTTAGAATGGCAAATAACAGGAAAGCGTGGTGATCGTATGAGTGAGATATTGGATAAGACACAGGACAATATAGTAGCTGAAGAGACTAAGAAGGCGGCTGAAGTCGGGGTGATGACAACAGAGCAGGCCACAAAGGAAGGAATAGCAGCTATAGAGAAGGCGCTTGCTGCAGGAAAGGCAGTTCCTCAGAATCAGTTGATGAAGATAGATGAACAGAATAATAAACAGGCGCGCGCTAAGAGAGAGATAGACCTCTCCACTCCTGCTGACTTTACTCCACCGGAGGAGCTGTACAAGGAACTTATAACAAGAATCCTCACATATCACCCGTCTGCTGATATAACCATGATCGAAAAGGCGTATAAGGTTGCCGATGAAGCCCACAAGGGACAGCTCAGAAAGTCAGGGGAACCTTATATAATGCATCCACTCAATGTGGCGATCATACTGGCGGAGCTGGAACTTGATAAGGAGACTATAGTTGCCGGAATACTTCATGATGTCGTGGAGGATACGGTGATGACATCCGAGGAGATAGCCGCAGAATTCTCTGAGGAGGTTGCGTTTCTTGTGGACGGTGTAACAAAGCTGACACAGTTAAAGATGACTACGGATAAGATAGAGGTTCAGGCGGAGAATCTGCGTAAGATGTTCCTCTCAATGGCGAAGGATATCCGTGTTATCCTTATAAAGCTTGCGGACAGACTCCACAATCTCAGAACATTGCAGTACCAGTCCCCAGAGAAACAGATAGAGAAGGCAAGGGAGACCATGGATATATATGCTCCTATAGCACACAGACTTGGTATAAGCAAGATAAAGGTCGAACTTGATGACCTGTCTATGATGTATCTCATGCCGGAGGTATACCATGACTTAAAGGCTCAGATCGATGAAAAGCTGACAGAGAGAGATGCGTACATCAGAAGGGTGGTTGCTGATGTCAAGAAACATATTGACAATGCTGGTCTTGAGGCGGAGATCGATGGAAGAGTCAAACATTTCTTCAGCATCTACAAAAAGATGAAGAACCAGAATAAGACGCTGGATCAGATATACGATATATTTGCTGTCCGTATAAAGGTAAATACGGTGCGAGACTGCTATTCAGCTCTTGGTATCATACATGAGATGTACAAGCCTATACCAGGACGTTTTAAGGACTATATAGCAATGCCAAAGTCCAACATGTATCAGTCACTCCACACCACACTGATAGGCCCTGAGGGACAGCCATTTGAGATACAGATAAGGACCTATGAGATGCACAGGACGGCTGAGTATGGTATAGCAGCTCATTGGAAATACAAAGAGAACATAACAGGAACGGTCATGCAGAAGGAGGAGGAAAAACTCTCGTGGCTCCGTCAGATCCTTGAGTGGCAGAGGGATACAGATGATAACAAGGAATTCATGAGTTTTGTCAAGACAGATCTCGACCTTTTTGCCGAGCAGGTGTACTGTTTTACTCCTGCTGGAGATGTAAAAAATCTGCCTAGTGGTTCAACACCGATAGATTTTGCATATGCCATTCATACGGCAGTGGGCAATAAGATGGTGGGAGCTAGGATAAATGGCCGTCAGGTGCCTATAGATACAAAGCTCAATAATGGAGACAGAGTGGAGATAATAACATCCCAGAACTCCACGGGTCCTAGTCGCGACTGGCTGAATATAGTCAAGAGTACTCAGGCGAAGACCAAGATAAATCAGTGGTTCAAGCATCAGTTCAAGGACGAGAATATCAGCCGTGGCAAGGAACTGATACTCAGCTACTGCAAGTCAAAGGGTATTGATTACTTCATGTACTCAAAACCAGAATATCAGGAGAAGATATACAAGAAGTACAATTTTCAAGACTGGGATTCCATCGTTGCCGCTGTCGGTCATGGCGGAATAAAAGAAGGACAGATAGTAAACCGTCTTATAGATGAATACAACAAGGATCACAGACAGCAGACAGTGACTAACGAAGCAGTGCTCGATGAATTTGCGGTTAAGAAGAATCATGGAAACCATGTTGGCAAGGGGGGGATTATTGTCAATGGCATAGATGATGTGGCTGTCAGATTCTCAAAGTGTTGTTCTCCGGTTCCGGGGGATGAGATAGTTGGATTTATCACCAGGGGCAGAGGTGTGTCTATTCATAGGACAGACTGCGTAAATGTGTTGTGCATGAGTGAGGCAGACAGAGCCAGAGTCATAGAGGCAGAGTGGAAAGACGATGCCGTGGCAGAGGGCACATACATGACAGAGATAAATATATATGCAGATGACAGAAATGGAATCCTCTTTGACATTACCAAGATACTCAGCGAGGCGAACATAAATGTCAACAGCATAAACAGCCGTACCAGCAAGCAGGGAAAGGCAACCATCACCATATCATTTTCGATAAAGTCCAAGGAGCAGTTAAATACGATCATAGCAAAGATCAGAAATGTGGACAGTATCATTGATATAGAGAGAACTACAGGTTGATGCTGACGGCAAAATAGGGAAAATTGAAAGAAGGTTATGGAAAGCTTATGAAAAGCGATAGTAAGAGGTATGTATCATTGATTATTGCGGCGGTGCTGGTATTTATCATGCTGGCAGGTTCATGCGGCGGCAGTGTGACCGCAGATGCGGCGGTGAGAACAGGAAAGGCATCCATTGCAACGGACACAGATGCCGGGCAGATAAGTGGTCTGCAGGCGGTGCCAAATAGCAGCTCGTCCATACAGCTCACATGGGATGTGAGCGAAGGGGTGGATACATACCGTGTATATGTATACGATGTGACTAAAAAGATATACAAGGAGATGGGAAATACAGACGCGGGCGAATTCCTGCTGAGAGGACTTGCAAAGTCTGGAAATGAGTACCAGTTGGCGGTCAGAGGATATGTGTATTCAGGGGATAACCTGGTTGAGGCGACGGAACTTACATGTTTGTCGGCAAAGACTTTTCCGAAAGCGCCAAAGCTCTCTGAGCTGGGGTCACACAGTATTTCCTGTACATATACGAAATGGAACGCAGTCACGGGTGCTGATGGATACCAGGTATACAGATACAATAGTTCTACAAAACAGTGGTCCATGCTGGCTGATACGACAAAACTCATATATAAAGATACTGGAAGATCGGCGGCGACAGGATATATATACAGGGTCAGGGCGTATATGACATACAACGGCCAGACGTATTACAGTGCATATTCGAATAACCAGAAGACTGCCACTGTTCCGAGATCGGTGTCTGAGGCTGTGTATTACGAGAATCAGATAGTTGTAAACCGTGGACATGGAGAGTACTCTCTGGCAAAGGCTGATGCACCTTATATGTACGTGCACGGTTACAAGCTTGAGCTAACAAAAACAAATGGCTGCACAGGATGCGCCGTGTATTACCAGGATGTCAGATCCAGATCACAGGCGAGTGCAAAAAAGGCGAAATTGCTCGGCTACACGAGATCATCGGTGCTGAACCTCAGGAGGACCACCCGCAAGGGTTATGAGAGAGTGTTCTGGGTTAGTACATATTATGTGTATGGTGGCAAGAGATATGTGAATCCTTCCAGAATACCAGTAACGTATGAGGGTGTAAGATATACATATAAGGATAAGAGGGGCAAAGTAACCGGAATAGAGGAACATGAGTATGATGCGGTGGACAGTCAGATATCTGAGATAAGATATTATACTTCTGGCAACAGACTCAGAAAGTATGACATATACCTGTACAATCACAATGGATTTGCATACGGTGTCAGGACATACAATGCGGCCGGCAGACTGGTAAAGACCGAGCGCTGGCGATGATAGGTAAGCCACAAATATACATATTCGGAGGTTTATATGGCAAAATTAAATATAGATGCGTATGAGCTGGGTGGATTCCAGACCAATTGTTATATTGTGTCAAATCCGGATACAGGAGAGGCGATAGTTATCGATCCTTCATGGAATGCAGCTCTCATAAAGAGAAAACTTGACGACAGGGATCTCAAATGTGTTGGAATATTTCTCACACATGGACATATAGATCACATGGCGGCGATGGATGAGATGAAGGAACTCACAGGTGCGCCGACATACGCGTCCGAGGACGAGAAAGAAGTTCTGGGGAACAGTAAAGTTAACCTCTCAGCAATGATGACTTCGGTATTTGGCAAGGTGGTTGAAACCGATGTGGATAATTATCTTGCTGAAGGAGATGTGAAAAAACTCCTCAACACGGAGATGAGGTGTATAGGTGTTCCAGGTCATACAAAGGGCGGAATGTGCTACTATTTTGAACAGGAGCATATATTATTCTCGGGAGATACGCTTTTCAAGTACAGTGTGGGCAGATCGGACTTTCCAACAGGGGATGAGAATGCTCTGCTTGAGAATATAGGAGAGAAACTTTTTATCCTGCCTGATGATACGGTGGTGTATCCCGGACATGGAGACAAGACACAGATTGGAAAAGAGAAAAAAATGAATCCATTCTTTTAGGGTAACGGGGGTTAAGAGCCTCCGTTATCCTATATGAGTGAGACAGATGTGTGGGAATAATACATAATGATATTACTTATTCAGAATATAGAAGATTATAACAATGATCTCAGGGTGAGCCTTCAGGCATTTTATGGCGGAGAGAGGATAATAGTTCCTGAGATATTTGATAAAAAGCCTGAATTGAAGGCGGAAGTGGATAAGGTGTTTGTGGCGGATGTCCGGGAGCACATTATAGAGATAAAGTTGTATGAGACAGCGCGGGGCGAAGAGGTTCCTGTGTGCAGCACCAAGGTGAATATAGATGGTGACTGCAGGGATAAGGCTGTTGTCAGAAATCCGCTCAAGCTTGCCGTATATGAGATGCTGTCGTCTTACACAGGAAGAACGCTGCCATGGGGATCATTAACCGGCATACGTCCAACGAAGATTGCTGTGGCTCAGATCGAGGATGGAGCGCAAAGGGAGGCTGTTGTCGAGAATTACATTAATGTGTATGGAACCTGCAGGGCAAAGGCGGAGCTTGCTTTTGATGTAGCCGGCAGAGAAAAAAGGATCATAGATTCAGTTTCTGAGGATGATGAGTATTGTTTGTATATAGGGATACCGTTCTGTCCGAGCAGATGTCTTTATTGTTCATTTACATCCTACCCTATAGCAGTATATAGGGATAAGGTTAAAACTTATCTGGATGCACTTGAAAAGGAGATGGATTATGTTGCGGATGCGTATAGCAGGAAAAAACTAATATCCATATATATAGGCGGTGGAACGCCGTCTTCCATATCGGCGGAGGATATGGAGAGACTTTGCGGCATGGTAGAAAAGGCATTTGATCTTCAGTATATGAGGGAGTTCACGATAGAGGCGGGAAGACCTGACAGCACGACCTATGACAAGCTGGCGGTGATGAAAAAGCATGGTGTGACCAGAATAAGCATAAATCCTCAGACAATGAATGAACAGACGCTGCATATCATAGGAAGGGCACACACACCGGAACAGACAAGAACTGCGATGGAGCTGGCGAGAAAGGTCGGATTTGACAATATAAATATGGACCTTATTGTTGGGCTTCCGGGCGAGGATGTGGATGCTGTTAAAAATACGCTAAGACAGATAAGGGAACTTTCACCAGAAAGCCTTACGGTTCATACACTGGCGGTCAAGAGAGCGGCAATGCTCAATGCAGAGATGGACAGATACAGAGATATGCTGAAAAGTGACATAGAGGGTCAGCTTGATGCGGTGACAAAGGCAGCCCGTGATATGGGGCTTGCACCGTACTATCTTTACAGACAGAAGAACATGACGGGTAATCTTGAGAATGTTGGATATTCGAAAGATGGACTAGAATGCCTCTATAATATACTTATCATGGAGGAGAGAACTGACATTGTGGGACTTGGCGCGGGAAGTTCTTCGAAACTAGTGGTGAGAGCGGGGCATGATGGCGTTACGGAGGGAACCCGTATAGACAGAATAGAGAACTGCAAGAGTGTTGATGATTATATATCGCGTATAGATGAGATGATAGCAAGAAAAAAGGCGGGATTTATATGGAATTAGCAGAAACAGTGATGGATAAAGACATGGAAGACTGTTATTCGGTGGATATGAATGATGCGGTCAGGCATGGTATGTGTGTCAGTATCTTGTCGTCTCAGTTGGCAAGAGAGCTTGGGATGGATGATCTGTCTGTACACAAAGTGGCTGTTGCAGGGATGCTTCACGATGTGGGTAAGCTGCAGATCAGTCCGTATATTTACGGACGGAGGAGAAATACCATGAAGATAGAGGAAATGCAGTATGTGCGACTTCATGCAAAGCTTGGTGCGGATATACTGCGCAGAGATGGATATGACCAGGATATAGTTGATATGGTTCATTATCATCACGAGAATTTCGACGGTTCAGGCTATCCATACCGGATGCGTGGGGATGAGATTCCCGTAGGAGCCAGAATAATAAGGGTGTGTGATGTGTTCAGCGCCCTGGTTAGCAACAGACCATACAGGAGCGCATTTGACACGGAAACAGCATTTGGTATGGTTATAGACGAGGTCAGACACTTTGACATGAAAGTGTTTTTGGCGTTTCAGAGGATGATAAACACATCCGATGTGCTTGAACGCATAGACGATGTACTTCATGGGAGTATACCGGGACTTGACGAAAAGTGAAAAAAGTGTATAGTGACATAAGGAAGTTTTTTATAGGAGGAACAGCAAAAGATGGCAGAATCTATGCAGGGGCTTAAAAGAAGCCACAGATGTACAGAGGTAAGCAGCGCAAATATCGGCGAGAAAGTTACAGTGATGGGCTGGGTTGCCAAGAGTAGAAATAAAGGTGGTATTATATTTGTCGACCTTCGAGATAGAAGTGGAATCTTACAGGTTATTTTCGAGGAGGCGCAGTGTGGAACAGAGTGTTTTGAAAAGGCGGGAAAGCTCCGCTCAGAGTTTGTTGCTGCCATAGAGGGAACAGTGTGCAAGCGTGCCGGTGCGGTGAATGAGAATCTCGCCACGGGAGATATAGAGGTTGTTGCGACAAGCCTTCGTATCCTGTCAGAGGCGGAGACACCTCCATTCCCTATCGAGGAGAACAGTAAGACTAAGGAAGAACTGAGACTTAAGTACAGATATCTGGATCTTAGACGTCCTGATCTTCAGAGAAATCTTATGATGAAGAGCAAGGTTGCGGGCATTGCCAGACAGTTTATGGCAGATGAGGGATTCCTTGAGATAGAGACCCCTATGCTGACAAAGTCAACACCGGAGGGAGCCAGAGATTACCTTGTGCCTAGCCGTGTGCATCCGGGTTCATTCTACGCCCTGCCACAGTCACCACAGTTATTCAAGCAGCTCCTCATGTGTTCAGGATATGACAGATATTTCCAGATAGCCAGATGTTTCCGTGACGAGGATCTTCGTGCGGACAGACAGCCTGAGTTTACGCAGATGGATATGGAGCTTTCATTTGTCGATGTTGAGGATGTAATAGATGTAAATGAGCGTCTTCTTGCAAAGCTTTTCAAGGAGGTGCTTGATCTTGACATTCAGGTTCCTATCCAGAGGATGACATGGCAGGAGGCTATGGACAGATTTGGTTCAGATAAGCCGGACCTCAGATTCGGACTTGAGCTTAAGGATGTGAGCGACATAGTTAAAGACTGTGGATTTGGCGTGTTTACAGGTGCTCTTGAAAATGGCGGTACAGTGCGTGGTATCAATGCTGAAGGTCAGGGCAGCATGCCTAGAAAGAAGATAGATGCCCTTATTGAGTATGCAAAGACATACGGTGCAAAGGGACTTGCATATATAGTTATCAATGAGGATGGCAGCTACAAGTCATCATTTGCAAAGTTTATGACAGATGAACAGATGTCAGCCCTTGTAAACGCGATGGAAGGAAAGCCGGGCGACTTTCTCCTTTTTGCAGCAGACAAGAAGAAGGTAGTATGGACAGTTCTCGGAGCACTCAGATGCCATCTGGCAGAGCTCATGGGACTCGTTGATAAGAATGAGTTCAGATTCGTGTGGATTACAGAGTTCCCACTCCTTGAGTGGTCTGATGAGGAGAACAGATTTACAGCTATGCACCATCCGTTCACAATGCCTATGGAGGAAGATCTTCAGTACATCGATTCTGATCCGGGCAGAGTTCGTGCAAAGGCATATGATATCGTATTAAATGGTAATGAGATCGGTGGGGGTTCAGTGAGGATCCATCAGGATGATATTCAGGAGAAGATGTTTGAGTGCCTTGGATTTACAAAGGCTCAGGCTCATGAGAGATTTGGTTTCCTTCTGGATGCATTCAAATATGGAGTGCCACCACACGCAGGACTTGCTTATGGTCTTGACCGTTTGGTCATGCTCATGGCAAAGCAGGATTCTATCCGTGACGTTATCGCATTCCCTAAGGTAAAGGATGCATCATGTCCAATGACAAATGCTCCTGACCGCGTGGATGACAAGCAGCTTGCTGAGCTTGGAATCGAGGTCGCTCCAGAGGAGACAGAACACACAGAAGGTATTACCGAGTAGGATGTTCAACATAATAAAGTTATTAAGGAGGCTGTTCCCTAGTGGAATAGCCTCTTTTTATGCTTGCGCGGAGTAAAAGGAATAAACATCTTATGTGGAGCATATATATAATACCGGAGGTGAAGTATATGGATGGTGAGAAGGCATATAGATATGGTTGGCTCTGTGGAAGGATAGTGCTTGTTCTGGTGATGGCGTTTGTGCTGACAGAAATGTGTGCCGGATGTGGAAGATTTGACATGTCGGACAGTGGGGAAAATCTGGTGTACGATGTGTGCGATGAGACAATGCTGCCGGAGGAATTGACGGCGATAATAGACAGAAAAAAGGAGAAACCGTTTAATCTGGTTTATTCTAATAGTACATATACATATATAGTGATGGCTGCCGGAATGCAGGAGAGAGATGATGTTGGGATGGAGCTGGAGGAGATGTATAAGGACGACAATGCAATATACGTCAAAGCACTGCTCAGGCAGACAGCCACACCCACTGATGGAGTGAAAGGAGACGGAGTCTCTTTCCCATATACTGTAATAAGAATAATGAAGATGGATCTGCCTGTGGTATTCAAATAAAAAAAGCAAATGTAAGAGATGGGGGAAATATGGAACTTACAAAGAACAGGATCACTACAACAAATTTAAAAACCGCGAAATATATGGAGTTTACGGTGGACGATGATTTTAATGTTCCGGATGTCAAGGGTGATATAGACAGGTTTATTGCCAGCAAGGGGCAGGTGTCGTTGGACGAGACTGAGGTGCTTGATGGAAGAGTAAGGATATCGGGAAATGTGAGCTATGCCATTCTGTATCAGACTGATGCGGATGGAAGTATGTTCGAGAGCCATGATGGTGAGATACCATTTGAGGAGCTCATCAATGCAGATGAACTGCAGCCGGGGGATAAGGTGTCTGTACAGAGTAGTTTGGAGGATCTCTATGTTACGGTGATAAACTCACGCAAATACGAAGTCCGAGGACTTGTGCAGGTCAAGTTGTGGGTGTGTCAGCAGGTTACAGCAGAGGGGGCCACAGGGATTGCAAACGGGTCAGGTATAGAGTGTATGACTGAGAGGGTGTGCTTTACAAATGTTGTGGCATCCTCGAAGGATATCGTGAAACTCAAGGAGGATGTTGAAATTCCTGCCAGCAAGCCGGATATAGGACAGATACTCTGGGATCAGGTTACATTTGCAGAGCTGGACAGCCGAGCAACGGATATGGGAGTGCATATAAGCGGCAGGATGGATGTATTTGTCATATACAGACCGGAGGATGAACTTGCCCCGATACAATATGTAAATGCCTCTAGAGAGTTTCAGGACACTATAAATTGTGATGGAATAAATGAAGATATGATACTGGACGATATCATAACAGTGGGCAGGGGAACGGTGTCCGTCAGGGCTGATGATCACGGAGAAGACAGAGTACTTCAGGTAGAGAGCAGTTTAAATGTCGATGTGAAGGTGTATGAAGATGTGGAGACAGAACTTCTTAGGGATATGTTCTCATACTCTGCTGAAGTTGAGCCGGTGAGGAATAGTTTTAGCTATGAGAACCTTCTCATGAGAAACAATGCCAAGACAAAGGTTGTGCGAAAGGAGAAGATTAAAAGCAGCCAGGCACCCATACTTCAAGTCGTTAACATCACAGGGATGGTTGATATAGATGAGGTAATGCCATCAGATGATGCTGTGATGGTGGATGGTGCTGTTAAGGCATCAGTGATGTATGTGTCGTCAGATGACACTAGACCGTTGTGCCAGATGGAGATAGCAGCTCCGTTCACATACAGGCTGGAGACGGTGCCGCTCAGGTCGCAAGATTCTATCAGGATAACACCTACTCTCAGCCAGATATCTGCATCTCTGCCTGGAAATGACGAGGTTGAGATGAAAGCAATAGTTGATATGGGAATGACGATATTTACAAGGAAAGAGATAGAGCTAATAGATGACATGACTGTTGCTCCGATAGATATGAAAAAGAAAGCGGCGTCACCGGGGATAGTTGGATATGTCGTGAAGGATGGGGACAGTATATGGTCTATAGCAAAGGAGTATTATTCCAGCCTGGATTCAATAAGAAAGATGAACAGTCTAGAGAGTGATAATATACAGAAAGGCGATAAGCTGATAGTAGTCAAATGTGTGACGGCTCAGTGATTATTTTCCAGACGTTTGATGTCTTTTTATTTTGCTGGAGGTTTTCCATCGTATTCCGTATTTGTTGTTGTTCCCTCTTGACGCGGCAGTCTTCGCAGATATGATGTCATCATAGGTGACTGGCAGATCGGATAATCCTAGAATATAATCTGCAGATACATTGTACAGTCTGGAGAGATATAGCAGATGACGGATGGGCATAGCATTTGCATCCCGTTCATATCGGGCATACATAGTTTGTGATGTACATAGATAGTCGGCTACGAACTTTTGGGAATAGTCATGGTCTTCCCTCAGTTCCCGAATGCGCTGTATGTACTTTTTATCATCGTCAAAATATGTATAATTCATGCTATCACCCATTAAAAATGATAGCATAGGATGCCTGGGTATTTGGGATTCTAGTAAATATATTTACTAGATAAAAATAAAAGAAAATCCGCACAATGATGCTGACAGATAGAATAAATATCTGCAGGCAATATTATGCGGATTTTCTTGTGCGTTGTTTTCGTTTGTCGACTTATCCTGTAACTATTCCTCTGCTGCGGCTTTTTCTGTATCCTCAGTTTTGTCAGGAAGGAGTCTTGTGAACAAAGGTACGATCTGGGCGGCGATAACTGCCTTTACGAGATCAAGTGGAATGAAAGCGACAAATCCGGAAAGGAATGCGACCTTCCATGTAAGATTGCCGTTGAATTTCCACCAGATCATACCGATTATATCGATTATCACTACGCCGAGAATGGCAAATAAAGTGTATGCAAGTCTATTGTATTTCTTTCCTTTTATCAGACCTATTACGATAGATGCTATGATAAATGAAAATGTATAACCGCCAAATACGCCAAAGAGGTACCCAAGTCCTGAACCGCCTCCAATAAATACCGGAACACCTACCGCACCGAGTATCATCCACAGTGCGATGATGATCGTCGAATCTCTGAGCTCAAATACGAGAGCGATAAGGATGATCATAAAGTTGAGCAGTGTGATGTGGGCTGCATTTGGCAGCGGTGTAGGTATGCTCAGATATGCGGAAACGCACAGGATGGCGGTGAACATTGCCATCATAACCAGCTCGATCGTTGTAAATTTGTTTTTCATTTGATTTGTCCTCCAGTTAATTAGAATGATTAGAACATTATAATTGCCCGTGTTTTACCGCGAGACGGCTATTCATAACAAAACCAGGTAGTTCCAGCGGGCTGATGCTGAATACTGCCTGGAATGTCAACCTATACACAAGGGCTATGGTTGACATTATATAGAACATCACAGCAAATGTCAACCATAAAAATATGATGCGGTTAACATTTGCTGTTTATAATTGTTAAGATACCATTGAGAGGGAGCAACTCTTTCACACTTGTAAATTTTTGTCATTTGGTTTACAATATATAAAGGCGATGAGGAGGTAAAGCATATATGAACAAGGATGATTGTATTTTTTGTAAGATAGCCAACGGCGAGATTCCATCAGCAACCGTCTATGAAGACAGCGTGTGCAGAGTTATCCTCGATGTGAATCCAGCAAACAAAGGTCATGCGCTTATAATCCCGAAAGAACACTTTGACAATATATATAGCATAGATGCAGAGACAGCCGCCAAGATATTTACTATAGCTACTGAGGTAGCAAAAGCTCAGAAGGCGGAATTGAATCCTGACGGATTAAATATATTACAGAACAACGGAGAGGCAGCAGGTCAGACTGTATTTCATTTCCATATGCATCTTGTCCCAAGATACATCAAGGACAATGTTACTATGACATGGATACCTGGCAAGGCAGATACAGAAGAGCTGTCTACATTGTCTAAGGCACTCAGAAAGAGAATCTAGACGATTAGAGATAGAGACATATAAGTTTTTGTGAGAGAGAGCAGCATATGATGAAACAGAAGTCATATGCTGTTTTTCTTTATTTATGCTTTAATAGGCAGACGATGATGACAATTCGATAATACGTGGGTGTATATACACATAACATACGGGAGAAGAGCGTGGAGAGTTATATGGAGATTGACCCCCAAAAACATCATAATGGCATAAGGATTTTTTCGTCCAACACATTGAAAGTTATAGCATGCATAAGCATGCTTACAGATCATATCGGACTGGTTTTTATGGAAAATGATATAGGGATGCGCGCTGTGGGGCGCCTGGCATTTCCTATATTTGCATTCTTGGTCGTACAGGGACTCATGCACACATCAGATGTAAGAAAGTACTTATTGAGAATGGGGGCATTTGCATTGATATCAGAGATCCCATTTGATCTTGCGCTGCATGATAGGATGTGGTATCCGCAGGCTCAGAATATATTCTTTACATTGACAGCGGGACTATTGGCTATATATTCCATGGAAAGCAGCGAACGGCTTGGAAGATGGCGGGTGGAGATAACTTTTGCCTCTGCACTGATTGCAGAATTCCTTCGTTTTGATTACGGAATGGCAGGTGTGGGTATTATATTTATATTTTACTGGTGTGAGAAAGAGAGGCAGGCAGGCTTGCTGACAGACTCAGGGGATGTTGGGAAACTGACATATTTCAGCCTGAGACAAAATATGGAGGCATTTATAATGAGTGCGATCACATATGTACTGTGTTTGGGTATGGGGCAGATGTATGCTTTGCTTGCACTGATACCGATAAATATGTACAGTGGCAAACGTGGAATAGGAAATATAAAATATCTTTTTTACTTGTTTTATCCAGTTCATTTGCTTGTGATATGGCTTGTATTGAAAAATAACTGTTGACTATTGTCTTTTAATGATATAGAGTAATGATTGCATTATAGATATTAGAAAACGCTCTTATTCAGAATGGTGGAGTCAGAAGGGACGAAGAAGCCATGGCAACCCCGGAAACAAAGATCTGGAAGGTGCCGACCTGAGCGACGCAGACAAAAGTAATCTGTGTTCGAACAATGAGAGGCTTGACAGAAACGATCAAACCGCTCATACGAAGCGGTTTTTATTATGTACAAAAAGAAAGGAAATAGAATGGAAAGAAGATTATTTACATCAGAATCAGTAACAGAAGG
>URJU01000002.1 GCA_900548315.1 uncultured Coprococcus sp.
CCTTATCGTCGGCAGCGTCAGATGTGTATAAGAGACAGTTACAAGCCTGCCATCCTCGTATTCCTTCACTGAAAAATTGTCTCCGGACACTGGAGACCCGTATTTTCTGATTCTCCTCACATGAAACATTCCCCTGTATATTGCGCTCTCCTCATATGCTGCCATCCTGTAGTCGTCAAAGAATAGACTTGGCGAATTCATCCCAACTCTTATATTTCTCCCATAATACCTGCTGAGGGTACCCGCAACCTGTCTGGACAGTACCATACCCTGACCGGTTGTTCTTCCCGCCACATAGAAACGGTTCCTGCCGCAATCGTCTGCGACCTCAGTGACTCTCACATCCTCCATTCCTAGCGCTCTTATCTGTCCCAGCAATTTTTCGTCTGCGACCTCCCTGGCTGCACCTATCCTCTCTATCTGTCTGCGGAATCCATCCACAAGCTCTCCAACCTGACTCAGGCTTATCCCAGGATCTTCACTTCCGGCAAATGTATAGTCAAGCCTCCTGAACGTATTTGCCATATCCTCCATCTTGGATGAAGTCATCCTGCTTATCTCCGTTGCCGCAGCCTGAAGACACGCCGGACTTACGTCATCTGCCAATCTTCCCAACATGGAACCTGGCAAGACAGCGAATAACAACAGAGGCAAACCTATATTTATACCAAATACTGTCATGTCTGTTGTTGTGATGGCCGCCCATTCTTTCGCGCCATAGAAAACCGGTCCCGCAGCGATGGCCGCAAGCAATACCCCTAATATATAAAAGATACACGCCACAAATCTTCGGTGTCCCGAAAGTGCCCTTCCCACCAGCATGACTATCGCTACCAGCATCATCCATGGGATCCAGCCAATATCATCATGTTTCACAGACAAAATTCCTCCTGCAGCAGCAGCCATACCACAGCCGTATGATGCACCTGATCTGTACACAACATATATGAGCATCAGCAGCGCAGCCATGAGGGATAGATCAATACTGATCCAGCCATTTTCCGGCACAAGCCAAAGGATCATTGACCATATCGCCATATTACTTACTATACACTGATTGTTATCGTAACCGGCATCCATTGTCTCCTTTCTCCAATCCCCCCCAGAAATCCGACAGCCTATCGCCAATATCCCTGGCTGCAATATGTAAAATGCACACATATATAAGATACCTGCCACAAGACTTCTCACAAAGCATTCGGCAAATCCATCACGAAAAAACACGGACTCTATAAGAACCGCTGCCACCGCACATGGCAAAACCGCCGCGTTTCTATCCTGGCTTGTCCTTCCATTTACACCGCGCGCGTGCCTTATATCTCCTATCTTCATTATGCACAGCACGCATGCCAAAAGCAGCATATATTTTCTGCATACATCCAAAGCCATATACTCAGAATGTGTCATGATTCCCGCCTCAGCAAATGGCGTTCCAAGCATGTCAAAGGCTCCTATAACTATTCCGGCAGCAGAACATGTATACAAAAGCAGATACCTGCCACACACTATACAGCATGCAGCATATACAGCCGCGGCAAATGGTGCCATCCGGCACACAACAAACGCTCCGCTCGCCGCACACAGAAGCATCATCGCCCCAAGTTTCATTCCCGAATTGATTCTTTCCCTCATATACAGCCTCCTGTTTTATGTTCATAGTGAACAACAGTATAATCGGCTCATATGTAAAAAAATAGCGAATGCTGAAAGCAGCATACGCTATTTTTTGATGATATTTTCTTTTTTATATCTTCTATATATAATTCCCGCGCTATTTCTCCTCAGGTTTGATGACTATCTCATCAGGGTAAACAAGTCCTAGCTGTGATCTCGCCACGCTTTCAACATAATCATCTGTCTTCATATACTCTTCTTTCTGCTCAAGCTCTTTATGCCTCTGCTTGGCATCATCTAGCTGCTCCTGAAGTTCTGCAGCCTGAACCTGCAGATCCTGTTTCTGTGTCTCAAGAGACTTTGCCTTGTAAAAAACTACTATCGCAAGCAGTGCAAGGCAGCAGATAACAGTTATCACACCCATTCTGCTGGATATTTTCTTATTATTTTTTGAACGCGTTCTGCCGGTTCTCTTGCTCATCAGGTATCCCCTCTTACTCTTAAAATCTCTTTGTCGGTTCGATTTTCCGCTGATTATTGTAATAATATACAAAAAAACAGTATCCGAACAAACATATTGACATAATTTTACTATTTAAGACTATTTATGTCAACGTGCTTTTGCCTCTCACATTTTCACATTATTTTAACCCTTGTTTTTTTGATACAATATATAGTTCGCAATTTTCGATACAACCCAATTTATTGTGTAAAAAGAAATTAAAAAACCTGAAAAAAAACCTAAAAAAATATATAGCCTTATCCTGCCATCGCAGCATATGTAATTGAGCACTATTATGGCAACACTTAATGCTAACCAAAGCATGATATCGCATACCCATGTTATAATCCGCCCCGATTTAAGCAGCCTGCGCAGCATACTGAAGATTATCCCCACCACTCCAAACACTGCTCCCACAGCCAGACACAGCACATATCCCTCAGCCTGTGTCCGCACAAGCTGACTGATCATTTGAACAGGCGCTTTATCGATAGAGCCCCCTCCTTGTCTCCAGAATACATCAATGCATTAAAATTGCCTGTAAGCTCCAATATTCCCTTGTCAATGTCCAGTGTACTCGCCTGCATGTTCTTCCCTGTTATCTTGAGTTTGCCCTGATCCGTCACCAGAAGAACCAGATCTGTGTCTATAGAGATTACCTTCATAACACCTGTCATGGACATGCTGTTCCTGTTGTCCACGATCAGTTTATGCGATCCTGACTTATTTACTGTTTCCCCCATGTTGAGAGCCCTTTTCAACCAGTCTTAATAAACTATATGAGGGCATAAAAAAAATATGCCGGAATAACTTTCGTATATTCCGGCATATTTTTACACATACTCAAACATATCCTTAGCATCTTCCTTTTTAGTGGAATCAGCGATCATGGTAACTCTGACCTTAACCGTCTTGTTGCCAAATGCTATCTCAATAACATCCCCAACTTTGACTTCCGTTCCGGCCTTTGCCACCTTGTCATTCACCATAACCCTTCCGGCATCGCACGCCTCGTTGGCCACGGTTCTTCTCTTGATTATTCTGGATACCTTAAGATACTTATCAAGTCTCATCTCAAACCTTTACGATTAGTTGATTGAATCCTTTAATGCCTTTCCAGCCTTGAACTTAGGAGCCTTTGATGCTGCGATTGTCATTGTCTCGCCAGTTCTTGGGTTTCTTCCCTCTCTAGCTGGTCTCTCTGATACCTCAAATGTACCGAATCCAACTAACTGAATCTTCTCACCTTTCTTTAACTCGTCTGCCACAACATCTGTGAATGCCTTTAATGCTGCCTCAGCGTCCTTCTTTGATAATTCTGTCTTCTCAGCGATTGCTGCTACTAATTCTGTCTTATTCATCAGAAAATTCCTCCTTAATATGTTTAATGCCTCTCCACATACCTCACTTTTTCTGGGCGATGCCCAACCTAAGCAGTTTGTGCGTTCAACATGTATAGTTATACCTAAAATGGCTATATTTGTCAAGGAAAATAAGGGATTTCGAGGCCGAAACCCCTTGATTTTACTTACTTTTTGCCAATTCACATCCTACCGGCTCAGCCTTCCATCTGTTTGCCAAGAAAAGACGCCGCTATGACTGCCGCTTTTTGCTCAATAGCACCTATCACGCGGTCTCCATCCCTAACGATCACCACGACCGCTCCTATGGCATCACCCTCAGCTATTATGGTTTGTATGACCTGACCGTCAAACTCCATCCCGTCCGATGTTATGCGGACATATCCCGGTTCTCCTTTTCTAGCCACGATCGCTTTTCTATTGCTTATGGCATTTTCCAGATCTCTGTGCAGTTCCTTCCCGAGCATCTCCTTTTTCGGCATACCCGCCACGGCTATCACCGCATCTCTGTCCGTAATAGCCACCGGCAGACCAAGACTCTGTGACACCGCCTCAACATACTGCTGCGCAAATGCCGCAAGATCCGCCATAGGAGAATACTTCTTAAGCATTATCTCACCGTCATTGCCCATAAATATCTCGAGGGGGTCGCCCTCCTTTATCCTTAGGACTTTTCTTATCTCCTTTGGCACCACAAGGCGCCCCAAATTATCGATCCTGCGAATAATACCTGTTGCCTTCATAATCCGTGTCAATCCTCCATCACATGTTAAATTATTGCTTTGGAGTTATTATGTGGAATTTTTTCTATAATATTCTTTACGTTATATCAGCAAAGTTCTCAATATCCGTGTTCTGATTTCTTAAATATGTCTACATACTGATTTCCTCTATCTCCACGTTCTCAATATCAATAACTGTGTCCTTTTTAGGGAAATCTGTCGCGGTGATCGCTAAAAATCTTGCTGTTTTACCTGGTGTAAATGTGAATGAAATGATATTCTTCCCGATGCTGACAGGATATCTCAGTATATTTTCTGAGTTGTATGCGTATCCATGTGTGAAAATCAGCATTGTTGTCTTGCAAGGGCTGTTAAATTCCATAGAAAAGAAATACTTCTTATTACCTTTGAGTTCAAACCTTGGCATGATAGAAAGCCATCTGCTATGCTTTTCACCTAAATCATTCTCAGACCGCTTAAGTCTGACGTGTTCTCCCTGTTTTGCGATCTGCCAATAATACGGATTGTCTGTGACAAAAAATATGTCATTTATGCCTGCACCGTTTTCGACAAAGCTCTTCATACGGCGATACATAATATCATATTTTCCTTTTGCAGCCGGGGCAAAAGTACATTTGCTGATATCTGTGTCAGTATATATGTCGATCAAGGCATGTGCGTCCAGCTTGGCTGAGCCATTGGCAAACCACTCATGATCAGCCTCTTTCCACGCATCCTTAAGTCCGTCCTCAAGTTTTTCAAACTTTACGTTCTTTTTATCGTAGAAACTGTAAATTTTCGAGCAATCCAATTTACGCGTCAATCTTCGGTCAACCATCATGCTCTGTGAATTAGTTGCAAAGATATATTTATCCTCAGGTACAATCTTGTATGTCATACCTAATACCTTATTGTAGATATTCGCTATCTCCTCCCAGTTGTATGAGTACTTGCTGCCGACATTAAACACATTTGCAAGGGCACCTTCCTTTAATACCAACGAGCTGAGCAATTCTGCTGTAACCTTTCCATAGGTTAGCGTCGTCTCTTTATCCGCAAGAGTATCAGGCAGGGCTGTACGCTCTCCTCTAGTCGCTCTCACAACGTCAAAATTGTCTAACGGGCCAAACTGAAAACGACTGTTTGAATATGTCATAGACATACGAATTATAGTCCAGTTCTTCTCTTTTGCAGCAAAAAGAACGTCCTCTTCCTTACCCTTTCTGCATCCATAAACATCTTTTGCCCACTCTTTGTTCTCTGATATGCAGTCTATCTTTCTTTTTGAGTCTTCTCTTAACCAGCCATCAGGATCCGAATCTGCATATACTCTCTGTGACGAACTAAAGAAATACTGTTTACAATTATTCAGGAACAGCTGATATCTGTCTTTGAATTGATTTCCAGTATACATCATGAAATCAAAGATGACGTCAAAATCATATGCTTTAAATATCTCATTAAGAAAGTCTACGTCCTTCGCATTTCCGCAGATATAATGTAAATTACCCTTGTCGGTATGTTCTCTTCTGGAAGTGACATAAACTGTATATCCTCTTCCTATCAAGCTCTGACACAGATATTTTCCTATCGCCCCTGTACCACCTAACACCAAGATTTTTTCTTTATTCTTCATTCCCACAGTCCTTTCTGCAATACCACTATTTTCATAGATAATCTTGCCACATCATCTCTATCTTTGCCAACTATTTATCTCTCCACACCGATGCCAGCATCTCCTCTAATTTGCCTATATTCACCGGCTTTGACAGATGTCCATTCATTCCGCTTGCCATGGATCTTTTCACATCGTCATCAAATGCATTCGCGCTCATGGCAACTATCGGAACATTTTTGCAATACTGCCTGTCCATGTGTCTTATGGTCCTTGCAGCCTCAAGGCCATCCATCACAGGCATCATGATGTCCATGAGGATCAGATCATAATAACCATCAGTTACTTTCTCAACACGCTGAACAGCCTCCTGCCCATCATGTGCCTCCTCAACGGTCATACCTCTCTCCTCAAGGATCATCTTTATTATCTCCATATTGAGTTCATTATCCTCAACTGCCAAGATTCTGCGTCCTGAGAAGTTGGCACGCTCAGCTGTATTCTTCTCCACAATGTTGCCTTCGGGAACTCTCTCCAGTCTCACGGTAAAGCTAAAGCAGCTTCCCTTTCCCACTTCACTCGCAACCTTTATATCTGAATCCATCATATGTACAAGTCTGCTGCTTATGGCAAGGCCAAGTCCTGTACCCTGTTTTCTCGCATTTGCCGAGTCGTCAGCCTGCTCAAACCTCTGGAATATAAGCTGCTGCTTGCTCTCCGGAATTCCTATACCATTGTCACTTACCGCAAAGTATATATCTGAATATTTATCATCAACAGGCAGTTCCTTGACAGTCAAATCGACACGCCCCCCGAGATTGGAATACTTCACCGCGTTGCTCAGAAGATTTACAAGGATCTGATTGAGCCTGAGCTCGTCACCATAGAACCAGTCATGAAGAAGGGTGATATTCTGCCCAAATGTAATATCCTTCTCATTCATCTTGGCATCCATGATAGAGTCTATATTCTTCATCATATCAGGAATGCTGCACTTGTCTATAACAAGTTTCATCTTGCCGCTCTCAATCTTGGACATATCCAGGACATCGTTGAGTATACCCAGAAGGTATCCAGATGCACTGTCTATCTTCTTCAGACATTCGATACGCTTGTCCTCAGTCTGGTCAGGACGCAATGCCACCTCAGTCATTCCGATTATTCCATTCATAGGCGTTCTGATCTCATGTGACATTCTGGCAAGGAAGTCTGACTTTGCCTGGGCTGACAAATCATGTCGCTGCATGTTGATCCTGTTCTGTATTATCGACAACATTTCCTCGAATATCTTCGCCTCGGAATCATCACTCAGTATGCCACCGTCCATACCTATAAAGAACAGGCTTCCGCTATACTGACCATTGTCCATCATGTGATACACTACCCCAGTCTTTCCTTTAACAAATTCTCCGTACACCGGATCATCTCCGCTCTCCTGATCTAATATCTGCGTCATCTGGAAAGTGTTTCTGGCAACAAATCTCTCGTAATCACTGTCAGCACAGTGGACTATGCCCTCCCAGCTGATACCATCCGATCTCCACTGATAAGTCCTGCTGTTAGACATATATTCCTTATTGAATCTGGTAATGATCACATTTGTGACATGATACTTCTCCTCAAGTTTTAGCGCAAGCATATCCATAGATACCCTTGCCTCGGTTCCCCTGTCGAACAGATTCAGTGCTATCGACGAGAGGCTCAGCTGATCCAGCCTGTCAACCGAATCTATCCCACACAGACGTACTCTGCCTGCATCTTTCATATCGCTGTGGGATATATTCTGATAAATCTCATCCCTGCAGTTCTTTTTCTTTGCCACTGTAAGAGCCAGCTTCGCCTGGTCAAAGATCTCCTGAGTCGTAATTTTCTCATCTTCCGCATACGTGAGTCCTGATCTGAAATCAAGCTCCAGATAATTGTCATTGGTGAGATTGCCCATCTCATCACGCAGTCTTTTCACAAGCTCTGTGGCATTTTCAGCGTCCACTCCCGGGAACCACAAAAGCATCTGGTCTGCACCCGCTCTTATAAATACCGCGTCCTCTATATCCAGCGCATTGCTTATATCTATTATGAGAGCCGCAAATTTTTCAATCACTATATCGCCAAATATCAATCCATATTTTTCATTTATACGTGAGAACTTCTCTATGTCAGTTATGACCATTGTTCCCCTGCATTCAGTCTGTCTTGAATTCTGAATCGCTCCCATGCCATAACCAAGTCTGTAAAATGATGTCAGCACATCATATATCTGCTCCTTCTGCTGAGTCTCCTCAAGAAACTTTCTCTGGTTTATGTTATGGATACAGCCAACTATTCTGTCTTTATTGCCATTTTCATCGTTTATAACTGTGCCTCTGAGCTCTACCCACTCATATTCACTGTCATCATCCGATTTCAATCTGAATTCAATGCAAAGCCTGCTGTCCGCATTTCGTGCTGCATCAAACAATATTCTCTTGTCCAAAGGATGTACTGCATCATTGTTCAAGAATTCCGGGTGTTTCTTACAATCCCAAGTGCCATCGTTACTGCCTGTATTTACAAGCTCCAGTTTCTGGGCTGTTTTATTGTAGGTGAAGAATACATCCTGTGAACTTTCAACTGCAATCCTGTATCTTTCTTTCTCCTCTATGATCTGCCCTTCGATCTGTTTCTGTGCATCCGCAATATTCTCTATCACATCGTGCAGCTCATCAACCTCCACTATATCAGATATCTTGAATCTGTGTATGCCCTCAACACCGCCTCGTACACTCTCCATCAATCGGTAAACCGGCTTTGTCACATATCTCGACAATATGAGTACCAGAACCGTCGCCATAAGCACGCTGACAAGTACAGATATACATATGATATTGAATATGGCATCTCCCATTCCATACACAGAATCCTCTTTCACGAATCCACACAGAACCCATGATGTATCAGTGTACGGCACATTTGCGCTGTACAGATCAATTGCCTTTTCCACGGCATATATATCCTGCTTACCCGCCTTCACTCCATCAACCTTTGATATGTTATCTTTTTGCTGTGTGAGTGTAAAGCTCCTGGTATCTCTGGATACAGCATCATACAGCGTACCCTTGCCGGCTATAGCATGATATACACCATCACCATCCTTTATGGCAAGTGCGTACCCTGCATTCAGATTGCTGTCAAGACTGCTTACCGTGAAATAGCTCTCAAGATAGCTGACACTTATCTCTATCCCCACCACTCCATATATGGTATCGCCGTATCTGAGCGGCACAGTGTATGTTATCATATAGTGATTGTCCATACTGCTATCCCCAAGAACAAACGGTTTAGACCAGTATCCCAGATCTACCATCCTTGCACCGAAATGTTCCATGGCAGCCTCGTATGGAATATAGAAGAAATCATCACATGATCTGCGTCCGCTTCCATCAAATGTGAAATCCGTGGTCCAGGCACTGTCAAGAGATATTGACCCATTCTGGGAGAGTTTCTTGCTGCCCCTCTCTAAAAGGAAATCGGTGTTTGAGGCCGTCTTATTCTGCGGGTCAGAGTCACGTATAAAGAATCCTCTGTAATTTGCTCTGTTCTGAAGCTTCTGTTCATTTGCAAGTATGAGGAACACTCCCGATGTGGTGTTGTACCGAAGTGCATCCACCATGTCAGGAAAAGTCTGATTAAGATATTGCATCTGTGCATTGTCATCCTGCAGAAATTTCTTTATATTTATCCCCTGATCATCAAGCACCTGTGAAAGTGTATCGTTTAATAAATCCTGCTCCTTGTATATGGATCTCCAGTTCTCTACCATATCATTTTCAAGCACGACCTGTCTGTTCTCAACAGTGTGATTGTCCAGATCTATCACATTTCCAGACATTTTTGAGCGTATTCCGCTGAATATCATTGCAAGCAATGGCACAAGCCCCTGAGCCACAATAACCGCAATTACAGGCACGAGGAATATCGTCATCAGTCTCTTTTTTCTATTCATAATGTACCATTCCCCCTTCTGAAAATAACCAGGCTGCCCTACTGCTCTCCGACAGCCTCTTGGAGTGCACTGCTAAATCCATCGTACCACGCGTCAAATGCCTCGTCAGATGTGCATTTCTCGATCACTGCCTTTCTCGACTCATCATCTGATGCCGCTGCAACCTCTTTTCTTGCCGCATCTGCCGCATCTGACATATTATAGTTTAGAACATTTCTGGCATCATATCCATTGTCAAAGTTCTTTGTGGTATAAAACATGGTACTGTCAAACTCATTCATTACCTTCTTTATGCACTCATATGCCTTGTCATTGACCTCTATACTGTCCTCTTCTATGATCTTGTCAAGTTCATCTATGTTATTTGCCTCTTTCAAAACAGGCAAATAGCCTGAATCACATATAAACTTAAGGTTATTCTCCTTCTCTGTGAACCATTTGAGAAACTCACATGATGCGTACTCATGCTCCTTGTCAGATTTGGTCACCGCCATTCCGGCACCCTGCTGGACCTTGTAATCCTCTCCGCCGGCCATGACGGGAGCATCCAGAACTACATATCCTATAGGGTATGACATATCATCTGTCTCCACCTTATCCGGGAAATAGAATGTAGAAGATGTTGACCCTGTATATGCGATGATATCGCCGGTCTTCACATCGTCAGAACGGAATTTGCCATACGCTGCAAAGTACCCCTTTACATATGGCACGTAATAATTCTCCCATAATCTCTTTATAAGGTCTTTATCTATGTTGAATGTTACCTTGCTGTCTTCAACCTCAAATATCTCTCTGCCAATCTGTCTTGTTGATCATCATTATCTCTGTGGACTTTGCAACCGGAAGAAGATATAGTGAGTCGTCCTGGGTAAAGTAACCTTCCTGAATATATGAATCCACATATTTTGAGAGTTCCTCATCAGAAAAATACTGAGTGAGATCAGTGAGCTTGTCTTCCTTCTGGACTGCATATGCTGTATCCGCATATGATGAGAATATATCCGGAAGATCCTCAGCGCCAACAGTTCCCGACAGTGATTCACTGACAGCCTGTTCAAGATCTGACACAGATCCATAACTATAACTCTCCACGTAGATTCCCTCATCCTTACCCTTTGTGGCATTAAACGTTTCTACCAGAGAGTCAAATGTGGCCTGCTGCGTTCCATTGTAATAGTGCCAGATCTTTATGGATATCGAATGCTCCGGATCCAGCCGGGCCTTCTGTGTTCCATTTTTTTCACTGCTCCCGCAGCCTGAAAGCATTGCAATTGACATGACCGCTGCCATGATCCTGGCGATCACTCTCTTCCTCATATTATCCTCCTCCTGGTCTTCCTCAGCTATGTGGATCAACCCACATTTTTAAGTGCGTTCACCGTTATATCGTACTGTTCTCTTACCTTATCAAATAGCTCGTCAGCCCCATCAAGCGACCTTCCCCTGAGCTTTTCCGTAAGATCTGAGCTCACTGTATAAAGATTCTTTAGTCCAAGATTCAGGCACACACCCTTAAGTGTATGTGCTGCACGGAATGCATTCTCTGCATTCTTCTCTGCAAGTGCCCCTTTCAGGTTATTATAGCTGTCATCGTCCAAAAACTTGAGCGCAAATCTCTCTATAAGCTTTTCACTTCCAAGTCTGCCAAGCACATCCTCAAAATCTGCTCCTATTGAATCGTAACACTCCTTTATATTCATAACTGTCTCTCCCATCTTTCTATATGTCTTTTTTATAAACCTGTTTATAACCATATCAAGCAGCCTGTCTTGTTCCTCCAGACCACAGTGGTCTATATAATAATAGTCAGCTATTATGCATCTGCCTTCTTCATATCATATCTACACGCAAGTTCCTCAAAATCCTGTCTGGACTCCTTGAAACACTCTATCAGCCTCGGTGAAAATGTTCCACACTCTCCGTCAAGTATCATCTGAAATGCTTTATCCTTGGCTATTGCTTTCTTGTATACCCGTTCACTTACCAGAGCATCATACACATCTGCTACGGACACAAGCTGGGCAGCTATCGGTATCTCCTCGCCCACAAGTCCATCAGGATAACCCTTGCCGTCATATCTCTCATGGTGATGACGACATATCTCGTAACTCACCTTCTCATAATCCTCACTCCACGTTCCAGCAATCTGAGTCAATATCTCACAGCCCTTTGTGGTGTGAGTCTTCATATACTCAAACTCCTCGGTGGTAAGCTTGCCCGGTTTTAACAGCACGCTGTCCTTGATGGAAATCTTGCCCACGTCATGAAGGGCACTGGCTGAAACTATCACCTCTATCTTATCCTGCGTCAATCCATACTCAGGATACTTCTCCGCAGCTTTCTCAGCAAGTATCCTTGTAAATCCTTTGACTCTCTTGATATGCTCCCCACTCTCTAAATTTCTGTACTCAACCACTGTACCTAACACATCCACTATCTTCTCATTGGTCTCTCGTATCTTTTCTGCCTGAGCCTGAAGCAGTTTATTCTTCTCTCTAAGATCTCTTGTCTGAAGCTTAACCTTGTCCTCAAGATGATTCTTGTACATGAACAGATCAGCCGCGTTCTTAACTCGTCTTCTGACTGTCACGCTGTCAAAAGGTTTTCTGACAAAGTCGAAAACTCCCATATCAAGACATTTAACCTCAACATCCCTTGTTGACTCTGCACTTATTACTATGACCGGTATCCTGTCTATAAGTCCTGTGTTCTTCATATAATCAAGAACCGCATACCCATCTACATTCGGCATAATGAGATCCAGAAGCATTGCTGATATATCTCCATTGTCATTCTTCAAAATCTCGATCGTCCTCTCTCCATCCGCTGCCTGCACGATGTCGTATTGATCGCCAAGTGCCACAGCTAAGATCTCTCTGTTAAGTTCGATGTCATCAACTATCAAAACTTTTTCTCTCATTATGATTCTCTCCTCTGATTCGTCCATCGAATCCTCTTATAATAAATAAAGTAAAATCTTCACAATCACCCACAATAATTCTAGGAGTTATTAAGAATATTGTCTATGGAATTAATTACTATTTATATAGCTTTTTAGTCCACTTACGAGTAAAATTGTCATAAAGGGACAAATACGATGAGCATTTAGAACAAAGAAACAGCTATAAAGGGGGTATATTTTATGGATAATTTTGTAATCCTGCAACAGATGGTCGCCATAGACAGAGCTCAGAACCGAGCCGAACTCAGGTTGTCCATACAGACTCTGCTCCGGATAATCGGCAGCTATACAAAGTCTGAGCGAGTTTATATATTTGACAAGGACGAATCCACCGGTGACTTCTGCAACTCCTACGAATGGTGCGCAGAGGATGTGAAACCATTTATAGAGGATCTTCAGTCAGTACATCCAAATGACATGCCATATTGGCTGAATGCCTTTGAACGGGGCGACAGCATCATCATCGATGATGTCAATGACATAAAGGATATCATGCCATCTGAATATAGATTATTAACTCTCCAGAATATACGTTCAGAGATTTCATTTCCTATATTCTACAAGAATGAGCTCCGAGGATTTATAGGCGTTGACAATCCGCATATCAAGGAATCCGAATCATTCCTCACTCTCCTCGGAGTTGTGGGCGGACACCTTGGAAATGTCCGGGAATCACTCAGGATGACGGAGCTGCTTGAACAGCGCAACCGATCCTTGGAGAAAAGCCTTATGAATATCGAGCGCAACCAAAAGTTCCTGTCCATACTCAGCGCAGATTACATATCCGTCTACTGCGTGGACTTAAATCTTGACACCATTGAACCACTGAAACTCGACTCCACGGCAAATGCGGCAAAGATAAGTGATCTGAAGGCCGGCAATGCGAAGTGCTATTCCGCCCTAATAAAATCATATTACGACAATTATGTCATAAAATCTGCATCACCAAATTTTCTTGAACAACTCGGCATTGAGCACCTAAAAAGCCACATATCCATAAATGGCAGGCTGTCATTCAGATATCAGGTCACACCGAACTCCGTGGGGCAGGAGTACTTTGAGGCGGAGGTCTTCCCGTTTGACTTTGGATCCGACTCAAAAGTCTTGATTGGTTTCAAGAACATAGATGACCTTGTCGCCTACGAACAGAATTCCAGAAGACAGCTGCAGGAGGCTCTCGATGAGGCAACTCTCAACAACGAAATCATATCTGCCATAAGTAAGATCTACTTTTCCATATACCGGATCGACCTCGCACTGGATATGTACGAGGAGGTCTCAAGTGACAATGAGGTTCACAGACTCACGGGACGCATGGGCAGAGCATCAGCCAAGATGAAGGAACTGTGCCACCGCTTTGTAGTACCGGAATACCAGGACAAAATACTTCAGTTCTTTGATCTTTCCACTATATCGGAGAGATTGCACACCGAGGAGACCATAGCTATGGATTACCTCGCCAACGACGGTAACTGGCATTCGGCCCGTTTTATAGTGCAGAAAAGAGATTCTTCAGGCAACGTGACAAGCATACTTTATGCCACCCGTCTTATCAGTGAACAAAAGCGACGTGAGCAGAACTGGATGCTGCTTGCAGATGAGGCCAACAGGGCAAGTGAAGCAAAATCAGAATTTCTGTCAAAGATTGCACATGACATAAGAACACCTATAAACGCAGTGATGGGATTTGCGGATATAGCAAAAAATTGCCCAGACAACTCGCCAAAGGTATGTGATGCACTTAAAAAGCTTACCACATCCGGAAAATATATCGAACAGCTTGTGAGTAACATACTGGATATTACCAGCCTTGAAAACGGCAGACAGAAACTCAATCCCTGCGAGACATCCGTATCAGGGATCAGCAGCACTCTAAGTCATATATTTGCCCAGGAGCTTATGAACGATGAACTGAACATCACCTTCAGCTGCCATGATATACTATATGAATACGTAATGGCAGACGGCCTGAAACTTAAACAGATATATTCCAACTTGCTGTCTAACTCCATAAAATTCACACCGGCGGGAGGAGACATAACTTTCGACCTCTCCGAGGAGCGCATTGACAACTCAAACAATATACGCCTTGTTGCACGAATAAGTGACACGGGAATTGGAATAAAGCCGGAATTTCAGGCTGATATGTTCAGCAAGTTTACCCGCGAGACGGACACCCGAATAAACAATGTTAGGGGAAGCGGACTTGGACTTGCCATAGTAAAAGAGCTTGTGGATCTTATGAATGGAAATATAGAAGTTGACAGTTCTGTAGGAAAGGGAACGTCTATCACTATCACTGTGGAAGTTCCTTTCATCATCAAAGATGATCTCTGGACCGGCGACCGCGATTATGCCACGGATATAACATCCGTATGTTCCGGCATGCATCTTCTGGTGGCGGAAGACAACGAACTTAACTACGAGGTAATATCTGAGCTTCTAGGCATGAATGGAATCTCCTGCGAGCGGGCAGAAGACGGTGCAATATGTGTGGACAAATTCAAAGCCGCTGCCCCTGGCACTTACAACGGAATCCTTATGGATCTTCAAATGCCTGTTATGGACGGCATCGCGGCATCCTGTGCCATAAGGGAACTTGACCACCCTGATGCCAAGCAGATCCCTATAATCGCGATCACGGCAAACGCTTTCGCAAAGGACATTGAGAGATGCCGCCTGGCGGGTATGAATGAGCACTTATCCAAACCAATAAACATAAGAAGGCTTATAAGCATCCTTTCAAAGTTCAAATAATATCAATGCTCAAATTACATCAATACTGAAATATAAACATGAAAATAAGGGGTATCCGTGGATACCCCTTATCTTATTTCTTGTTCATGATAGCGTCTATAGACTTTATGCACGCGCTCCTTATCCCTGACTCTTCAAGGGATGCCACACCGCAAATAGTCGTACCTGAAGGTGAACACACATTATCCTTTAACACTCCCGGATGTTCCCCGGTCTCCAGCTGTAGTTTTGCTGATCCAAGGATCATCTGTGATATCAGTCTGTACGCTGTCTGTCTTGGAACTCCGTACTTTACAGCCGCATCGGCGTATCCCTCTATGAACAGATCCACAAATGCAGGACCACAGCCTGTCACAGCACCGCCTATTCCCATGAGATTTGAAGGAAGCTCCTCAACTATACCGACAGCTGCAAACAATTCCTTTATCTGTGCACGTTCATCCTCTCCAAGTGAGTTCTGAGACTCGAACAGCATGACGCCTTCATACACCATAGCCGGAGTATTTGGCATAACGAACTGCACCCTCACTGAACTGTCAAAATACTCACTGTACTTCTTGAAATCCCATCCTGCAGCTACAGACACCAGTGCCTTTCCGTGAAGTTTCTCTCCGATCTCCACCAGGACATCATTTATCTGGTAGGGCTTACATGCCATGATGACAGTGTCCACAGCATCCACAAGCTCTGAAAGTGATCTGCACGGATTAAATCCATATTTCTCCGCATTGCCGAGCAATTTGTCATAGTGCGGTGCATATGCATACACATCTCCCGCCGCTATCTTTCCAGAATTAACAAATCCTGCACAGAGCGCCTGTGCCATATTTCCCATACCTATAAACCCTAATTTGTCCATAACTATCTCCTCCGGTTTGCTGTATTGTTGATATCCTTTATCTGAGACAACTGGTGTTACTGCAGCACGCCATTTATAGTGGCTGCTACATCTTCATCACCTATGAGTGATATGTTGTTGATACAGATAAGATCATCTGCCTGTTTTTCCTTAACAAAGTCTATAACATTAACATTTGAATATCTGTAGTCCAATATATATATGGTGGAATAATGATCCACAAGGAATGGTATGAATGCATTGCCATATGACTCCTTCATCACCACGCAGGTCGAACCATCTGTGACATTTGGATTCTCTATCACCGCCATCGGTGTATCACCACCAACAAACGTAGAATACAACGTGCCCTTATCCCAGCCATTGACATCCATTATGACATTCCACTTCTGCTCTGACCCGTCATCATTCCAATAAGTCATATCATTTGTTCCTATAGGCTCATAAGCATATATAGTATCCGGTTTTTTCTTCATATCCTGATTCTGAAGATTACTATAAAAACTTCCAAGGAAACCTTCAAACGTATCTTTTTTTCTCTTTTCACGAGGTATCTCAGTTATACCCTTAGCCTTACAGAACTCCTCATATGCATAGAAAGCACCATCTGCTGTCCAGTGGTGATCGGTTCTGAAGTAGATATACTCATCGTTGTGGGACTTAAGTGTATCGAATATATCCACTGTCTTTACCCCCTGCATAAGACTGTAGTAATATTCTATAGCCTGTTTCTGATCTGATCCGCCAAGTTTTGCGAGATCATCATCCGACAGAAGGACTCCGGAATTGTTCGGTATAAGTATATCGTATACATTTGCCACGCCTGACAGCTTTGCCGCTGCATTGTTCAGCGCATCTATATATTCCGTGGCAGAGTCCTGCACAAAATAGTACAGACTGTACGCTGCACCGTCCTTCACATAGAGATTATCCTGAAGCTGTTTCTGGAATGCCTCATCCATCGCCTTGGAATCAGGCGGTTCCACTGTCTGTACAGTAGTCTTTCCTGAACTGTTTCCCTTGTTAGTCTTTGAGTCTGTCTTGCTGGCTGGAAGTCCTATCTCAGGATCTTCTGTGGAAGTATCTACGGAAGTATCTGTGGCAGCCTCTGTAGTGGTCTGCTTTATTGAATCCTTATCAACCTCAGGGATATCATCACCCTTCGTGTTACCTCCAACAACCTGAGTTCCGGCCTCTATTCCATACAGAGACCTAAGCCCCTGATCTGCTGACACAAGCTTGTCTCTCATAGGATATGTGTCGGAGTACCACAGGGATACCGACTCAAAATATGATCCGTCAAGGAATGACGTTATTGTAAATGACGGGAATTTTGCCAGTTCTCTTTTCTCCGTGATGGACTTCTTAGGTCTGACAAAGAACAGCAATCCAATAAATGCACCCACAGCCATTATCGCTGCAAATGCCAGAACACCTATGGTTCTGAATTTCCGTATCTGCATCTTCTGACTTCTGGAAAATCTCTTCACATACCGTCTTCCGCCCCGGTTAACATTTCTTCTTGTATTTTTTCCTGAATTATTTCCTGATCTCGTTCTATTCATATCCACTCACATTCACCTTCATTATTAATACTCTTTTTCTGCGCAGCTCATATCAGAACTGGAAATAAAGGAACGGATTGTAACTTGCCCCAACCAGTGCCAGCACTGATACAATGAGCAATACTGCCGGCGTTATCATATCCAACACATTGTGGACCGTAAACATGATCGGATTGACCTTGCCTATCTCTATCATAGTCTTTCTGAATCTCTTGCCCAGATTGGTACATGCCACACCCGCAAAGATCAGGAAGAACATGTTCTTGAGGAACACGGTTCCAAGTGCCATATTCGCAAATCCTGAAGTGCCAAATCCGAACATTCCTGCAAGCACAGTTCCAAGCTCAGAAATGTTCTCAAACTTAAATATCGTCCAGCCAAACAGAATGACAAGAAGCGTGTATATGTGTGACGCCACCGGTCCAAGTCTTCCCCCGAGGAAAAATTTCTCAAGGAGAAGAAATGCCAGATAATAAAGTCCCCAGAATATATAATTCCAGCTTGCACCATGCCACATTCCGGTAAGGAACCATACTATAGCCATATTTCGTACATACTTCGCTGTGCTGCATCTGTTGCCTCCGAGCGGTATGTACACATAGTCTCTAAAGAACGAACTAAGCGATATGTGCCATCTTCTCCAGAAGTTATTCACAGAATTTGCCATATATGGGTAATTGAAATTCTCATCATAATGGAATCCCACCATGCGTCCCATTCCTATAGCCATATCAGAATACGCTGAAAAATCCAGATATATCTGCATCATATACGCTATCATTCCGAGCCACATTCCAAGTGTAGTCTGGGTCTTAAGACTTTCAACACCAGCCGGAAGGAGTGTGTCCGCAATGCTTGCACACGAGTTGGCAAGTATCGCCTTCTTTGCAAGTCCCACAGTAAATCGTCTTACACCCATATATATATCGTTCTCTGTTATCTTTCGGTTATCGATCTCATCAGCTATAGTCTCATATCTTACGATAGGACCCGCTATACACTGATGAAAAAGGCTTGAGTACAAAAGCAGCTTCCAATACTCCCTCTGCGGTCTGACCTCATTTCTATACACATCCACTACATATGATATGAGCTGGAATGTGTAGAATGATATTCCTATAGGAAGGACTATCTCTGGCACAACCTTTGGCACGCCAAATATAAGTTTAAAGTTGCCGATAAAGAAACCGAGATATTTGAATATCGCGAGACATCCAAGCATCACGACTACATCGCACACCATATAGAATTTTTCACTTCTCTTGGTATATCCGGCTCTTGCCTCATCTATCTTGAGTGCAAATATCCAGCTTACAAGAGTCTCTCCTGCCAGGAGCAGCAGATACCTTGGCCCGCCCCAGGCGTAAAACACCAGTGAAAATATAAGCAGGACCTTATTGCGTTTCTCCTTTGGCACCGCAAAATACACTATAAGATTTGCAGTTAAAAATACAAATAAAAATAATAAACTTGAAAAAACCATAATCATTATCTCCAAAAAGCTGTATTAAAGCACTTAATCGGCTGTATTATACTTCACGGCTGATTTTATCTCAACTTAAAAAACAGTAATTATCCAAGCTTTTACCAATATTTTACAAGTCAACCGTCTGAACCTTCCTGTCCTTGGCAACGCCGTTCACAAGAAAACTGACTCTTCCGTTGCCTATTGTTATATCATCCTCGTCCGCGCCGATATCCATACCTATGCTGTTCGTGACCTGAGTATTGATATCTGAATTGGATAACAACACCTTTGCTGTATGAGTACAATTTCCCATAGCATAGGCATTCCTTCCCTGCGCCACAACTTTGAGATACGCATATTTTATCTCTATATCTGTGTCTCCATTTCTGCAGCCTATTCCATAACACTCATTTGCCCTTACATTCATCACGATGTTAATATTCTGCATCCAGACTTTACACCTGCTGCCGCCCATGGTTCCCACAACTGCCGTTGAGGTTGATGCGCCTGAGATCTTTCCAGAGATATTTTCTATCTGGATATCTGCGTTTCCGTTGTATGAACCGATGGACACACTCTTTGCGATTCCATTGTATATCTCCATATCGCAGTTCTCTATGCGAAGGCTGCAGTCGCTGTCCATACAGCCGATCACCACACCCTCCTGACCACGCTGGTCTATCTCAAATCTTCCGTGCTTTATATATATGTTGCCACCAAGCCCGGAACCTATACCTATTCCTCTCATTCCTGTAGCCGTTATGGATAGTGTTCCGTCCTGATTAAAATACAGGTCACCGTGTCTGGAGGACAGATCATTTCCTATACAATAATACTTGCCTCCCGCCTGGGTTATCCTCAGATCACCGTCTCCGGCAATCTCCAACTTGGATGACTCAGGAACCTGTATTCCCCCGGTTCTCAGCTCATTGTCACCTATCAACACTATCCTGACATCGCAGTTTTCTCCAAGCTTTATACATGGAATTCCCTTTTCTCCGCCCAGACTTATGCTGTCTATACGGAACTCACCCCTAAATCCGTCACCAACACTGACCAGCATGTTGGACTTAAAACCAGGTGTTCCAGTCATATTTATATGTCTGTACTCGTCCCCGATCTTTCTGAAATCAAGGGCGGTATATTTGTTGAATGCAAGCTGAACCATCGATATGTCATCCTCATCCGTGATGACATATGGTTTCTTTCCATACTTTGTCACCGCAGTCTGATTGTACTGTACTATCTCGGTCACAACTCGCTTATCTATCTCCTGAACAGCCTGCGGTGAAGGCTTTGCCGTGTAGTATCCCTGTATAAGATCAGCGCCAAGACGGATAACCTCCTTGAGCTCCTGATCCAGCTCTACGCCCTCAGCAAGGGTGACTATATCATTGTCATGTGCAAATTCTATGATATCCTTCACAAAATGCTGTTTCTGCGGATCATCATGTATGTTCGTCATAAGCATCCTGTCTATCTTCACATATCTAGGCATGTACCGCAAAAGATTGTTTACATTGGAATATCCCGAACCGTAATCGTCTATGGCTGTCTCGACATTCATTCCAAGGTACTTGTTTTTCAGCTCAGCGAGCATCTGATCACTCAGTTCCGCCTCCTCTGTGAACTCCACCACTATCTGGTCGCCTAACTTTTGGAGCAGCTCTTCTATCAGTTTCTCGTCGCTCTCTGAAAGTCTGCATCCGGGAATACTGTTGAGGAATATCTTCTTGCCGCTCAGCTCATCTCTCTTTTTCTCAACGAGGCTGAGTACATTGACAAATGTGGCTCTCTCCACATCACTGAGTCTTCCCTGTCTTTCTGCACTCTGTATTAGGTCAAGAGGTGACACATACACATCCCCCGCTGTCCTCATAAGCACTTCGTAAGCATATATCTGCCCGGTTCTGGCATTCACTATAGGCTGGAAATGATACTCCAGCTGATTATTGTCCAGTATCCCCGCAACCATGCGGTCTCTCTCCAGGTCCTCCTCCGTAAGCTCCGGATTTCTGGAACTTTCAATATACTCCTTCATCTTGATATTATTCTTGTTGCTTATCAGAGTATTGATGTATTTATCCAGATCCTCAGCCCCGGTGACGACCTCGTCATCAAATGCATAGCAGATATCTATACCAAAATTTTCTTTGTTCGTGTCATTGAACTTCTTCGTCTGAGTCTCTATGCGCTGTATTATATCCTTGGCATGTTTACCACACTCATCCACCATCTTGAACGCAACCACAAACTCATCGTTACACATTCTCATACATACATCTGTTTTGCTTATAGATGACATTATGATATCTGCCAGGATCTGAATTGCCTCATCACCTGTCTGCCTGCCAAATCTCGAATTAATCTGTCCCAATCCTTTCATGTCTATGGCCAGAAACATTATGCGCTGCCCTTTCATCATGGCATCCTCGCACATAACCCTGCATCTCTGCATAAATCCATTATAGTTGTATACACCCGTGAGATCATCTCTCGTCTGCGCTGCATTGAGTCTATCTATGAGTTTCTGCAGATTGGCCTGTCTGTAAAATGCCTCCATACCCTGCATGATCTGTTTTAAGAGATTATAGTACGCCCTGTTGTAAGATTTGTATGAGTTTCCACTGCTCATAGCTGCGTACCCAAAACATCTGTCATTGAAGTTTAGCGGTGTGAAAATGTAAGCCTCCGGCTCATTCATATTGCCATCCAGCTCAGGCAAGAGCTTTGTCACATCGAAACAATCATCAAAATCTATAGCGTTATCCTTATCTGACAGCCCTCGTTTTATTATCCTGTATACATTCTTTGTATAACCGACCCTGAGCGCATTTGCCCCCATCATAACCTCCGGGGCATTCCAATATTCATTCATACATATACTGAATTTTCTGAAATCGTCATCCGGATGTATATACTGAAATACTGTATTGAAAAATCCTCTGTAGTCCGTCTGTGAAAGCAGATCCTCCATAAGATGGTCGTAGTATGTCCCGCAGCTGCCATACTGAAAATCTGTATCCCACGCCTTTATGTCTGCTTGATCTTTATCTCTGTTCAACTCGCCGCCTGTCTCCACGCACTGACCGCAGCCACAGCTCCTGCCCCAGTGTATGCGAGACCCGCACACATACTTCGCCGGAGTCCTGCCTGAGAGTTTCGCATCCACCCAATCAGCAACATATATTCCATCCTGCACCGCCGGTATATCAACCGATGTGAGTGGTATCGGTCTTTCATCATTTGTATCAGTTGAATCATATCCCACAACAGCAATATCCCCCGGAACTTTTATGCCTCTCTTTTCAAGTTCCGCAGCCAGTCCCAGTGCCATCTGATCACTGGCACACACAACCGCATCAGGAAGATCCTTCCTGTTTTCCAGGAGAGAGGCAGCCATGTCCCGTCCTGAGTCATACCAGTCATTGCCATAATATATATCAGACTCCCTGCAAGCTCTGCCATGTTTTGCAAGGCTGTCAAAAAAACCTTTTTTCTTTAGATCTGAATTGACATTGTTCTCCCCTCCGTTTAGCAGAACAATGTCCTCATAGCCGTGCACTTCTATCAGATGATCTGTCAGTTCACATATATTCTCACGGTGACTTATATTTACAGACTCATATCCATCCGCATAGTCATCCATGACGAGAACCGGTCCGTCATATTCCTGTTTTAATCTCCACAGGAGTCCCTCGGCAGTTCCCGGTATCCTTATTCTGCCGGTAAAAACTATGATAGCATCATAATCCTTAAACTCCACCAGATTAAAAATATTTGAATCGCCAATCTCTCGGCTGCTCGTATCCTGACATTTTAGATACATCGAAAACACGCACACATCGTATCCCAACTGAGCTGATCTCTCAAATAATCCCGAAAGAAACCTACTCTGAGTATACTCGTCCGCCTGTGCTGTCAGCACGCCTATCCTTTTCCTTCTCATAACAATATACGCCCTTTACCCTTAGTTATTTAACTTACCCCCTGGGCTGATGCCCATAATTACTTAGATTCTATCACGTTATGATGCAAGTGTATATATTACAAAATAAAAAAAGCACATTCGAAGACAGCAAAACGTCTCCAAATGTGCTCAAAATTAACTCTTCTATAACAAATTATTAAAACTCACTCTCTACGCAATCAAGTGCTGCAGCTATTACCTTGTCCATATCATAATACTTATACTGTCCAAGTCTTCCGCCAAAAATGACATCCTTGCGTGTCTTCGCAAGCTCTCTGTACTTCTCATAAAGAGCATTGTTTTTGTCGTTGTTGACAGGATAATATGGTTCTACGCCCGGTTTCCACTCTGCTGAGTACTCACGGCTGATAACAGTCTTTGGCTGCTTGCCAAACTCGAAATGCTTGTGCTCGATGATTCTTGTGTATGGAATATCCCTGTGTGTATAATTTACAACAGCATTTCCCTGATAATTTTCCTCATCGAGAACTTCTGTCTCAAACCTTACCGAACGATACTCTAATGGGCCATACTGGAATCCAAAGAACTCATCGATCATACCTGTGTATACTGTCTTGTCTGCAATATCAGGATTTTCTTTTATAAAGTCGAAATAATCTGTATCAGTCTTGACGTCAGCTCCCTCAAGCATCTTCTCAATGATCTGTGTATATCCACCCATTGGGATTCCCTGGAAACGATCATTGAAATAGTTGTTGTCATATATGAATCTCAGAGGCAGTCTCTTGATGATGAATGCAGGAAGTTCTGTACATGGTCTTCCCCACTGTTTCTCTGTATATCCCTTTACAAGTTTTTCATATACATCAGTACCTGCCAGCTTGAGTGCCTGCTCCTCGAGGTTCTTTGGCTCTCCAATATTCAGATCTGCGATCTGTTTCTCAATTATAGCCTTTGCCTCTGAAGGTTTCTTGATTCCCCACATCTTGCTGAATGTATTCATGTTGAATGGCAGGTTGTACAGCTCATCCTTGTATGAAGCAACAGGTGAGTTGATATAGTTGTTGAACTCAGCGAACTGATTTACATACTCCCATATCTTCTTATCTGATGTATGGAATATATGTGCACCGTACTTGTGTACATTTATTCCCTCTATCTGCTCTGTGTAAATATTTCCTGCAATGTGTGAACGTTTGTCGATCACAAGACAGCTCTTGCCTCTCTTATTTGCCTCGTAAGCGAATACCGCACCGAAAAGTCCGGCACCAACTATGAGGTAATCATACTTTGCCATGTCTCTTTATCCTCCTTATCCCTGTTCGTATATTCTCTAAATGTGGAGATATTCATTCCAGAACTTTTCTGTTGTCATCTCTTTAAATGAATCCCTGTATGCCTGCTCCACCTTTACATGTGTCTTCTTGTACTTTGAAAGTACCTTTCTGTATCTCTTTATGAGCGCAAAACACTTCTTTCTGTTGATAGTTCTGATAGCACCCGTCATGTTGTTCTTGTTAACTGCTACCAACGTCTTCTTCATATAGTTCTTGCCCGGAACAAAGAACCAATCATATGAAATGATATATGGTGTCCTTCTAAGAAGGAAATTAGGAAGAAGATGTCCATTTATTGTCATCATATACCAGAGTTTCTGAAGTCTATTAAGACTCTCATACTCATACGGATCGGTTGGGAGTTCTCCAGAATATCCAAGATCTGAAAGCGGTACAAGTTTCTCATTCTTTGCGTTGTGTTCCTTTAAGCTCTTCTCACCGTCAAGGTTCTTGAGATACTCCGGTCCCTTGAGATAGTCATCTATTGAGTCTATGAGAAGCTCTGCATTGTTATATGCAAATCTTGTTATATCCTTCCAGAACATTGTCTTGATTCTTCCAAGGAAGTCCTCATCCTGACAGATTCCGCTTGCAGCCTGAATAACAAAGCTGTTTCTATGCACCTGGTAAAGCTCCATTGCGGCATTGAACTTTCCTGCAAATCCAACATGCCAGATACAGATACCGTTCAGCGCAATGAATCCCGGCTTGTTTCTAAGCGAGAACTCTACATCATCTCCCCTTACAAATACCGGAAGAGGAAGTCCTCTCTCCTCGATGTGTTCAACAGGTATACAGCAATACCACCATCCAGCATATGCATCCTCCACATCAAAGCTATAATTCTCATTTGCGACCAAATTCTCTATGACTCTCATATCCATAGCCTTCTTGATCGGACCATATGAACCGTCATTCTTGTGAACATAGCCGACATCCTCGTACTGTTTCTCACGGATATCATAATCAAACATCGCACCGCTTAAGAAACACTTCTTGTACTCATCCTTGAGGAGCCTAAGCAGATAATATGTTCTGAACAAACTCTCAGGCATTACCATTACATCATCATCCATGAGGAGTACGTGTGTAGGCTTATCCTTTCTCTTGAGTGCCTCTATCATACCTCGTGTAAAGCCGCCGGCACCACCCACATTATTGTTCATGTATACCTTCAGATCCTCACTGTCGAGTTCCTTTGGATCAAGTTCTCTGTCATTGTCGATCACGTGTACAAAGAGATGTCCCTTGAGATCACTTCCCTCAAACAAAACATTCTCCTTGATAAGTTCAATATTCCTCTTAATATACTCCTGCTTTTTGAATGTAGTTGTGGCAAGGGATATGTTGATATCTCTTATCCTGTCTTCCTCTATATCCGCAGAGTAATATCCACCATATATCTCTGTTTCCTCAAGTATATCCATTCTGAAACCTACAAGTGCCTTGTCCGTATCAGGGATGTTGATGACCACATCGCTCACTTCATCGCACTCTACAACCTGGGAACAGAGCGGATTATATGTGACTGCCACTGATGCAGCATATATCGCATACAGAGCCAGATCAACTTTACCCTTCATTCTGAGATGAAGTTTAAAATTCTGTACGCCTGTATACTCTGCCCACTTCTTTACCTGTATGCAGTTGTAATAACTCATAAAATTGACTTTGTTATACTTCTGTACAATGTGGCACTTCTTATCTGAATCATAAGTAAACGGTGTTCTATAATCCTTTCCTATAGCACTGAACTCAGGATAATCTACTATATTCATATCCAGATCCATCTGAAGCATAACATTCTGCAACTTTACATTTTGTAACATTACTCCTATCCTCCTATGTCTTGTGAATCGTGTTTACTCTTCTGACTTATCTTCCTTATTTGTATCCTCAGCCTTCTCATCCACAGATACATTCTTCTTTTTGTCTGTGTTGGCGGTCTTCTTAGCCTCTTCTGACTTCTTGACTTCCTCGGCTTTCTTCACCGCCTCAGCTGCCGCTTTCTTTGCTGCCTCAGCTTTCTTTTCAGCATCTGCCGCCGCCTTTTTAGCCGCTGCCGCCTTCTTCGCTGCATCCGCTGCTACCTTCTTTGCTATCTCAGCTTTCTTTGCAGCGTCCGCCGCGTTTTCCTTAACAGGTTTTACCACAGCATTTGGATCTGCTATAGCATTGCCATTTATTCCTGCCAGAAGTATCGGAACCGGAGATTCCATCTCCTTCTGGAAAGCATCACATACTTTATCCACTTCACCGACCATGATTACATGTCCATGATCAATCCACATCACCTTGTTGCACTGTTTCTTTACTGCTGCAAGGCTGTGTGACACATAGAGAAGTGTAGTTCCCGCTTCAAGCATGGCTGCCATCTTGACTGCACACTTTTTTCTGAACCTCATATCTCCCACTGCAAGAATCTCGTCAGCTATGAGTATATCAGGATTCACCGCAGTAGCTACAGAAAACGCAAGTCTCGTCTTCATACCTGATGAAAAGTTCTTAACCGGAGAATCCAGGAAGTCCTGAAGTTCCGAGAACTCAACTATCTCATCAAACTTTGATTCTATAAAAGCTTTGGAATATCCAAGCAGTGTTCCATTTAAATATATATTTTCTCTTGCTGTGAGCTGTGGATCTATACCGGCGCCAAGCTCTATGAGTGCGGCAACCGTTCCGGAAACAGAAACAGTTCCACTTGAAGGTTTCAATATTCTGCTCACAACCTTTAGGAGCGTGGACTTACCTGCACCATTTGTTCCGATGAATCCCCACGCCTCGCCTTTCTTTATCTCCAGATTGATGTCCTTCAGCGCAATAAACTCCTGGAACATCAACTGTCTAGTAACCAGTCTGATAAAATACTCTTTCAGGTTATCTATCTTAAGATTGTTCTTGTTGAATCTTATTGTTACATCTTTAAGTTCAATGATAGTTTCTCCCTGTTCTACCGTGGACGCCTGTTGAGCCTTGGATGTAAATATCTCACTTGCATCCATCTCCCCGCCATTCTTAGCAGCTGTATCCATCATCTAACCTCCTAAATATACAGAATAAACTTGTCCTGGTTTTTCTTGAAGAAGAACACTCCCAGTCCAAAGAATAAAAACGCATAGAATATTCCAAGACAAACTGTACCTGTACCCGGAAGTTGTCCTGTATGTGCTATAGCTCTAAACTGCTTGATATATACATATATTGGATTGAAATAATTTACAAGTGTCTGGAGCCAATCCGGAAGCATCTGTATCGGATAGAATATAGCCGAACAATACATCCACATTGTCGTTATGGCATTCCAGATATACCTTGTGTCTCTGAAAAATACATGGAGCTGTGCAAGGAAAAATCCCATTCCGCAGGCAAATATATAAGCCTGAAGGAATACAAATGGAAATAGCAGCATAGTCCAGTAAAATGGCGATTTCGTAAATATGATCACTATAAGGAAAGCTCCCAGTGAGAACATACTGTCTACAAGTGAACTGGTGATCTTCGCCAGAGGGAACATAAATTTCGATACATACGTCTTTCTGAGAAGTGATGAATTATCTGTTATACTTCCCAGTGCCTTTCCACATGCACCTATGACCATCTCATAGATGATACGTCCCGAGAAGAGATATACCGGAAAGTGTGGAATCTGTCTCTTGAACATCTTGGAGAATACAACTACCATTACAATCATGATAAGCAATGGATTCAAAATACTCCACACATATCCAAGGAAACTACGTCTGTATTTTAACTTCAAATCTCTTGTAACAAGCTGTTTCAAAAGGTCTTTATAATTAAAAACTTCTAAGAAACTACCGCTCTTAAACTTCATTAAATTAGTCCTCCAAATCAGTCTTTCGTTATAAACTCTATTATGCCCATCAGTCGAATGTCCTATTATGCCTTACCTTATTGTAAAGCTTTGAACCAAGCATTTTGTTGTACCCTTCCAATCCGACATGCGCAGCATTGAGGAGTTTCAGTATTCTGTAGTGTTTAATCGACATGTCAACCACATGTCTGTTTCTCTTAGCTATATAAGCCATCAATTCATCCACGCGGGCAACTCCGCGTTTCCTGTTCGGGTCACACAACATGGATGTGACCATGAAACTGAGCAAAAGAAGGTGTATCTTCTTGTCACAGTACTCCAGTGCCCACTCATCCTGGATCTTGACCCTGTCTTTGAGCATCTTTACTATAACCAGTTTTGTATGATCTATCCTCTTTAACTGATTCTCCGCCGACACACTCTGCGACACATCACCAATCCTGTATTCATAAACAAAAAGATCGAGCGGCATGACCGACTGTGCCTGACAGCATGGATATGTCGCATACTCATGATCCTCGTAGAATACATTTTCTGCCAATTTTACACCTTTTTCTCTATAAAAATCTGTTCTGTATGTTATTCCATGGAAAGTAAGGCTCCTGTCAAACTTTTTCCAGTCGGACATAACCTCCTCCATCGTATATTTTTTCCCAAACTCATCAGGAAAGCATCTCCAATTCTTGATCTCTCCTGTTGATATATTGATCGTATGGTGACAGGTGAGCACCACATCAGCATCTGCATTTTCAAGGGCTGAAATATACTGTGGTATGCTGTCTGTTAAAAACCAGTCATCTGCATCCAGTGCCTTCATATAGCGGCCTCTCGCCGCCTGAGCACCAACATTGATGGCTGAACCGTGACCTCCGTTCTCTTTGTTGATCAGGGTAAAGCTATCCGGATATTTCGAAATATATTCGTCACAAATGACCTCGCTTCCATCTGTGGAACCATCGTTGACGACGATCACATCAATCTTACCCATAAGGTCTGGAACAACAAGTGAATCCAGGCACTTATTAAGATACGCCTTACTGTTGTAAGACGGAATTATCACACTTAATATCTTGTCACTCATCTATATTTTACCTTTTACCTTTTACCATCCAGGTGGGGATTTCTGCCCAATCTGTTTTCATTCATTCCTTTAACTATCAGCCTGAATGCTGTAAACCATGTTATACCACTATCAAACAAGCGTCTCTTTCTTATACTGTAATATGCCGCATAGACAAGTGCCGGCACATACCCCATGATATATCTGGTGGTATTGCCACGGTTCACAAAAAATTCTTCATTGTAGCCTTTAAACCATGTGGACTTCGTCTGTGCCACATCCGCTATCACAAAAGGAACATAATAAATATTAAGTCCCTTTTTGCGGCAGTCCGTGAGGAATTTAAACTCTTCCTCCGCCCCGTTTCCTGAACCGGCACCCATTCTCTCGTCAAAATAAACATCATTTGCATTCAGACTCTCGCGTCTGAATGAGATCTGCCACGAGGCCACATGCATAAGTTCGAAATAATTGAGTTTTTTCGGTATCTTCTTCTGTCCAGTCTGTCTGTTGCCTATGTCAAATATAATGACATCCGCATCTGGTATATCCTCATATGCCTTGATGACTCCTGCCTCACAGTTATCGACAAACACCTCATCATCATCGCACAGCAGACACACATCCGCCGATGAATTTCGTATTGCAAAATTCCTGCTCTTGGTAAGTCCTGTGTCATTTACCGAAAACACTCTTATTTTTTTACCATTCTTCTCATATTCATGGTAATCATCCCGTCCACACTGATCAACTATCAATGCAGACGAGGTGATATTAGACTTTTCTATTATGTCTTCACCACATAGGTTCATACACGAAAGCAGTATCTCAAATTTCATAAATCCAACACCTTACTCTATAAATGCCTCCATGAACATAGGCTTGTTCTCATTTGAGACAAATCTCTTTACGTTCTTATCAAACTCAGCCTTGTTCTTTGCTGAGAGATACTCAAATCCAAGCGACTCTACCCAGCCCTTTGCAATGGCATTGTGTGCCTGAGTGATACCTGGTGTGTTAAAATGTCTGAGGAATCCGGCACCGCCATCATTGTTCAGAAGAATTCTGATATTGCCTGACATAGGCTTGTTCCAGATTGAGTTCATATCATAGAAGAAACTCAGATCTCCTATGAACAGGAAACAGAGTGTATCCTTGTCACTCGCACAAACCTGTCCCATAAATGTTGATGCTGAACCATCTATACCATTCGTTCCCATATTACAGTACACATCAACGCTCGGATCAAGATCGTAGAAGTGCGCTCTGTTGAATGATGTTCCTACTCCAAGGTGAAGCAATGAATTCTTAGGCATAACTGACATAGTCTTTCCTATTGTATAGAAAGAATTAAAGTTCTCAACTGTCTTATAGTCTACCTGTGGATAATCATTCAGATTCTTTCTCCATACATTGTAATAATTCTTATCGTTCTTGCTGCCATCTGCTCTGTCAGCACAATACTTGAAGAAGTAATCTGTAGGCATCTCATATACATGTGTAAGTGTTCTGTACAGATCGGCTACCTTTCCGTCTGGATCGATACGCCAGAACTCAAACTTTCTAGGCACACCTCTCATCTTGCCCTGAAGTGGACAGTTGAGGACTCTCTTGCCGCCAAAATACAGCACAAGATCCGGCATCAGATTCTGGACAAAGAAGTTATTGCCAGTCTTTCTGAGAAGGTTGAACGGATTGAGTGAATATTCATTCTCAAGGTTGGAGAGATGATCTGTCACAACACAACAGTTGTAGCTGCTGCAGAATCTGTCAAAGTTCTTCTTCTCCTCAGAATCCATAGGCATATTCTGACCTGCGATCACAAGTATCCTCTTTGCCTTCTTCAGTTTCTGTATAGTATTGTCCCAAACCTGTGCAGGGCTTGCAATCTCGACTCTGTCTATATGTCTGTATTTGCTGAGCTGAAGTGTCTCTGCCGGAGGGAACTTGTTCTCAAGGAAGTTCATAGGAACATTGATATGAACCGGACCTGCCCCATGATGTGTCATCTCAAGCAGCGCCTCTGATATCATTCTACGTGTTGCCCACTGGATCATTCCATCCCAACCAATAGGGAGATCTGCCGATGCCTTAACTACAGATGCAAGTGCTCCTATATGATCTATCTTCTGTGCCTCCATCTGTCCTGCAAAGTATGGATAGCGATCTCCTGATATAACCGCAATAGGCACCTGCATATGATATGCCTCTGTGATACCAGGCAGATAGTTGGAGACAGCTGTACCTGATGTACAGGTTATGGCTACAGGCTCCTTGAGTCTTGTCGCAAGACCAAGGGCATAGTAAGCCGCACTTCTCTCGTCTGTTACGTTATGCGTGATAAAGCAATCATTTGCCTCGAAAATTCTCGTCAGTGATACATCTCTTGCACCTGATGAAACCACGATATGTCTAATTCCATAGTCTCTTATCATACTTGCAACCATGATACATCTCTGAATATCCGGATTAAGCGTGCTGACATCTACAGGTATTTGTGGAAGTTCTGATTCCGGTCCAAGTTTCTTTGGATGCTTTAAAGCATTCTTTAACCACTCCATAGATTCTCCTCTCTTAACATCTAAAATTTTGTCTACTGCTGCATAGTCTACGTCCATCGTGCCATTTTTCTGCATGTCGATAAACTTGTCTGCCATCTCAGCAGGTGTCTCAACCATTCTGTCTAAAAGTCCAAGTCCTCCGAGCAGGAATGGAAAACGTGATGCACCTCTTCCCTTGTTCTTGAGGACGATAAAATTCTTCTTATATATAATAGAAAAGCATGAGCCATGGAAACTGTCTGTGAGTACCTCTGTAGCATACTTATAGCAGTACAACCAGTCCTTTATGGTTGGATCATCTAAAGCTGTGATGTTGTCCTCAGCTGTGATGCCCATTTCACCAAGCATCTCATTTACATCATGAGGCGAATTATATCTTGACTGGTCGAATATTACAACTATTCTTTTTCCAGACTCAGCGGAAACTCTCTTTAATGTGTCTCCGATCTCATTATTCGGGTCAAGTATATATGCAAATATAAATGGAGTTTTATTTTCTGTTATAGTTGCCTGGGCTACCAGATCATCGTATTTCTTTACAGGACACAGGAATACCGGGTCATATACAAGGTCTACATCAAGTTCAAAATCATCCTTACAGATCCTCTGTGAGAAATCGTCTCTTACTGATATAGCATTGAATCTTCTGAGGTTTCTGTTCACTTTCAGCCTCTCATCCTCTGGTCCGGTATACTGATCTCTTCCAAATGAGCTGCCGTATGCCACTTTATTCGTATTGTAATCTACAAAATCAAGGAAATATGACTGACCATATGGTCTTGACAGGTTGTAGTACCACATCTGGTCTGAACCTATAAGAAATGACTCACACAGATCGTTCAATTTGTACATATCCCCAAGTCCATATAAAGGTGTTACGTTGTACTGCTCCCTTGCGAACTTGAGTGGATGTGAATTGGCAAGAGCATCTATGTCTACCTCTCTGCCAAGTGGGTTGCGAATCATGACACATGAAAGTTTCATTGATTCCAGAACCTTTGAAAGTGCGTAATACGTTGCTATACTTCCATAATTGTGTCCATACCACAATCCATAAACTCCAACATCGTACTGTTTCTTCTTCTTGAATATGCCCATGAGCTTTCCTCCAAATACATATTAACGTATATTTATTGCTAATCTTATTCAATATATCACTTATATAATCCAAAGTCAACAAACGGTATAATGCCCCTAAATTCCCTTGTACAAAGCCATTTATAACCATTTTTCTGAATTTTAATAACCATTTTAAAACGCCGGTACACACTCTCTATATTCAGCATGCACCGGCGTAATTTAATATATTCTATTTATTTTATTTCTTTTATATTTAGTCGTTGTATCCGTTAGGATTCATCGACTGCCACTTCCATGAATCAGCACACATCTCATCTATTCCGTACTGTGCCTCCCAGCCGAGTTCCTTCTTTGCAAGGGACGCATCTGAGTAGCATGTTGCGATATCACCAGGACGTCTTTCCTTGATAACATATGGCACATCATGTCCACATGCCTTGCTGAATGCCTTGATCACATCGAGAACGCTGTAACCATTTCCTGTTCCGAGATTGTATACCTTAACGCCTGGATTCTCTTTAATCTTATTGATAGCCTTTACATGTCCAACTGCAAGATCAACTACGTGGATGTAATCTCTGACGCCTGTTCCATCAGGTGTGTCGTAATCATTGCCGAATACACCAACACTCTGAAGTTTTCCGATTGCAACCTGTGCAACATATGGAAGAAGATTGTTTGGGATTCCCTTTGGATCCTCGCCGATAAGTCCGCTCTTGTGAGCTCCGATCGGATTGAAATAACGAAGAAGGATCACGTTCCACTCTGGATCTGCTGTGTGGAGGTCTGTAAGAATCTGCTCGATCATCCACTTTGTCCAGCCATATGGATTTGTAGGCGTTCCCTTTGGGCACTCCTCTGTGATAGGAATAAATGCAGGATTGCCGTATACTGTTGCTGAAGATGAGAAGATAATGTTCTTACATCCATTCTTTCTCATTATCTCACACAGATTGAGGGTTCCTGTAATGTTGTTCTGATAATATTCAAGTGGTTTTACAACTGACTCACCGACAGCCTTAAGTCCTGCAAAATGTATCACACAGTCTGGTTTCTCATCTGCAAATATCTTATCCATAGCATCCTTGTCAAGTATATCTGCCTTGTAGAATGTGAGATCCTTTCCTGTGATCTCCTTGATCCTGTCAACTGCTTTCTCACTTGCATTATAGAGGTTGTCGAGAATCACTACCTCATAGCCTGCGTTCAGCAGCTCTACACATGTATGGCTTCCTATATAACCTGCACCGCCTGTTACCAAAATCTTCATTTTATTTTCCTCCTTTATGATGCCGCATCCGGTCTTTAGAGGTTCCCCGGGTGCTTTATACTCCGCGGATGATCACCACCCGCTTATAAACATTTTTATTGACGTTTTCTCCAACACTATACCACCACATCACGTTATGCACAATGAATTGTGGTATTAATAAATATTAGTTATCCGTATGATCTACTTTGCATTCACATAGTCTACGAATCTGAGGAACGCTGCCTTACCTGCATCGTCTCTCTTGTAAACGCCTGCGCACTCAAGGATCTTGGCAAATACATCACCGATCTCATCCTGAAGTATCTTGTGTACATTGTCTGCATTTATGTCGTACTTTCCTATGAAAGTCTGTACCCAGTCGTAATGCTTTGCGATGTTCTCATGAGCCTTGATGTCTCCGCCTGCCACGAGAACCTCTGCCAGCTCTTCCATCTCACCCTTGAGTCTTGCAGGAAGTACCGCAAGTCCCATTACCTCGATGAGTCCGATGTTCTCCTTTTTGATGTTGTGGTACTGCTCCCACGGATGATAGAGACCAAGTGGATGCTCCTCTGTAGTGATGTTGTTGCGAAGGACTAAGTCCATCTCGTACTTGCCGTCCCTCATTCTCGCGATAGGAGTGATGGTGTTGTGAGGCTCTCCGTCTGTCTCCGCAAATATGTACGCATCCTCATCTGTGTAACCTCTCCATGCACCGAGGATCTTGTCTGCAAGATCTATAATCCTGTCCGGATCCTCTCCGTCAAGTCTTATAACTGACATTGGCCACTTCACGATTCCTGCCTCAACATCCTCATATCCTGCAAATGTAACCTTTGTCTCAACAGGTGCCTTTGTCATGGCAAATGTATAACGTCCACCCTGGAAGTGGTCGTGTGTAAGTATCGAACCACCTACTATAGGAAGGTCTGCATTTGATCCCAAGAAGTAATGAGGGAACTGACCCACAAATGAGAAGAGTTTCTGGAATGTCGCCTTCTCTATCTTCATAGGGATGTGCTGTCCGTTGAACACGATACAGTGCTCATTGTAATATACATATGGAGAATACTGGAATCCCCACTTGCTGCCATTTACCTCTATAGGGATAATCCTATGATTCTCTCTTGCAGGATGGTTGATCCTTCCCGCATATCCCTCATTCTCCATACACAGCTGACACTTTGGATATGATGACTGTGACATAGTCTTGGCAAGAGCGATCATCTTTGGATCCTTCTCCGGCTTTGAAAGGTTGATCGTGATATCGATATCGCCATACTCTGTAGGCTTTATCCACTTGATATCCCTTGCAACTCTGTATGTTCTGATGTAATCTGTAGCTCTGCTGAGCTTGTAGTAGAAGTCTGTCGCCTCCTCTGGAGACTTTGCGTACTTCTCTCTGAACGTCTTTATGATCTGGCTTGGCTTTGGAACCAGCGCATTCATGATCTTCGTGTCGAACAGATCTCTGAGGACAACTGAATCCTCTGCGATAAGTCCATTCTCAACTGCATAATCCAGAATACCCTTGAGACACTCCTCAAGCTTCTCAGGTGTGTCTATAGCCGGCACCTCACCCGGCTCCTCGTAGCTGTCCTTCTTAAGCATCTCGAGGATGGTGTTGGTCGTGTATATTCTGTCCTCTTCCTCTATCAGCTCATTTGCAATTCCATACTCAACGAGCTGCTTGATATTTGTATCTATCATGGTTGTAACCCTTCTTTCTCATTACTATCTCTACATTTCATTTCCCAAAACGAGGTGGGAACACCAGCCATGCAAAATTTGCCTTCGGCAAATGGCTGGTGCTACATCACAATTTCCCTTCGGAAAATTGTGACATCTACTCAACTACTTTGATTCCGCCGTAAGGTCTTACCTTGAGGACGTGGCATGCGCCCTCTCCGAAGATCGACTCGATGTTCTTCTTGTACTCAGCAACAGCCGCATTCTTGACAAATGCCTGGATGGTTCCGGCGAATCCACCGCCATGTACTCTGCACACACCATTCTCACCGATGAACTCCTCTGAGAAACCAAGTGCTATTGATACATTCTGTGTGAGTGGATCCTTTGCGCTGTATATATTCTGAAGAAGCTTGAATGATGAATCTCCGCTTCTCTTTATAACATCGAGGAAATGATCAAATTCCTGATTCTCAAGTGCTGCAACACCCTCTGCGACTCTGTCCTGCTCTGTATAGAAATGAAGAGCTCTGAGAACCGCTCTGTCATTCACCTTTCCGCTTGCTCTCATCTCACCAACCTTGCTGATGAAATCCTCCTCTGAAACTCTGCTGAGAAGCTCCTCACCAAAGTATTCTGCAACCTGCTTCATCTCTGCAGGAATCGCAGCGTAGTCGTCTGTGAGATCTGCATGTGAACCCTTTGTGTCTACGATACACAGGCTGTACTGATGAGCCTCAAAGTCAACCGGAACCTGCTTAATGACAGGATTTGTCTTGTCGAAGAAGTCGATATATATAAGTCCGCCGACTGCACATGCCATCTGATCCATCAGTCCGCATGGCTTGCCGAAGTATACGTTCTCTGCGTACTGTCCAATCTTTGCCACATCTACAGATGATACCTTCATCTCATTGTAGAGGCCCGAAAGGATAGTTCCTATAAGGCTCTCAAATGCTGCTGATGAAGACATTCCTGCTCCCATGAGCACGTCGCTTGTCACAAATGCTGTGAATCCGCCTACCTTGAATCCGTAATCTCTGATCCCTGCAACAACACCCTTGATAAGCGCTGTTGTTGTTCCCTCAAATGCAGGATCCTGCTCGATATCATTTACATTGATAACTTCCTTAGGCATATCGTCTGACACAAGCTCGATCACGCCGTCCTCTCTAGGTGCCACAATTGCTATGGCATCAAGGTTGATCGATGTAGCAAGTACATGTCCGTTCTGATGGTCTGTATGGTTTCCACACACCTCGCTTCTTCCAGGAGCGCTGTAGATAGCAACCTCCTGATCTCCGAATAACTCAACAAACTTGTCAAGTGCCTTTACATATCTCTCCCTGTTGTACGGGATCATATCCTTGTCAAGATATATCTGTGCAAGTTTCTCATCAAATTCTCCACCTGATATCATCTTTTTTAACTCTTCAATCTTCTTCATTTTCTGTAACTCCACCTTTCTCCGTTTTTATAATTTTTCGTTATTTTCCTTAATGTCCGTTCTTTTGTTGTCCATATTGCGCGTCTTTTCTGCGCTACGCCGTTGCGTTTCTTGCTTTGTGAATATAATTCTATAACAATATACAGATTTTGAACATGGCATAGCGTTGCAAATATATGTCCATTTGTTAGATTGTTTTTTCTGATGGAACTTATTATTGTATGGATAATCCGGTTGAATGTATGTTATACTCTTATATATTATAATGAAAGGATGTGTTCATATGCCTGCATTGCAGAAACGTTCAGATCTTATAAATTTAGAACAGTACGAAAATTTGTATATAGACTTTTCTGAAATCTCCTCAAGATTATCAGACTAATTTTTGATGCCAATTTAGAAAGTCAATTTATTAAGAAAAACTGTGGAGTTTGTAAAATGGAAAATAAGATCGTAATGGAATTTCCTCAGGAGAATGACACAGACCTCTACCTGAATGTGTTCGGACATTCAATAACCGAACCTCTTCATAAGGCAGGTCCTGCGGTCAAGACTTTCTACCTCATACATTTCGTGCTGGAGGGAGAGGGCGACTTCTATGTAGGGAACGCACACTATCATCTAAAAAAGGGACAGGGGTTTCTGATCGAGCCGGATACCCCAGCCACATATATATCAGACGAACACCATCCATGGAGGTATGTCTGGTTCGGATTCTCTGGCAGGTGTGCCCAGGACACGCTGAGCAGTATTGGCCTGACACAGAACCAGCCTATATTCACCTGCAAGGATGGCGACAAACTGAAAAAGTACGTATTTGATATGCTTGCTCACAACACCTCGGATCACGCAGACCACTTCAGGCTCATGGGCATGCTCTACCTCGCTCTGTCTGTCATCGCAAATGCACAGAAAGACAAGCTGGAGACTCCATCCGGAAACGCATATGTGAACCATGCCATATCATATATCCAGAACCACTACAGTATGCCAATGAAGGTGGAGGAGCTGTCTGACTACGTTGGAATCAACAGAAGCTATTTCTCCGACCTGTTCAAGCAGTACACCGGGATGAGTCCTGTGAAATACCTGCAGAATTTCCGCATAACAAAAGCCCAGCATATGCTTACCATATCTGAGCTTTCTATAGAAAGTATTGCATTTTCATGCGGCTACCAGTCCGCCGAGGCTTTCCACAAGATCTTCCGCAAGACCACCGGCATGTCGCCTAATGCCTACCGGCAGGAGAAACGCCAGAGAACGCTCTCAAACCAGGAGACCGTAAATAACAACAGGCCGGATTATATCGTTACGGATGATGAACTATAGTATTATTTGTTTATTTTTACTTTCACTATTTTGCTCCATCCAGAGTATCTTGTCTTTCCTCCATAATTACTGCAGCTCCTAAGACGCACGTAATACGTCCGCCCTTTTTTCAGACTTCCCACAGTTTTTGCAACTGTTTTGCTGCTACATGTTACAATTTTACCTTTGGCAATTGTTTTGTTTGATGCATATTGCATCTGCCATCTGGTCCCACCTGTAACGTGTACGATTTTTTCAACGCCGGATTGCATGTTGGATACATGGTTACCGTAGCTATTCCATATGTAGCCCCATCACCTATATCCCGGCTTCCGGCTATAAGATATGAGCTTGATGACATCTCGAACCCACCAACTGTAGCCCCTGTATAATTATCTCCAATTTCCCCATCAAAAGATATGACATCCGTTGCTTCACAGTTCCACTCACGGAATCCATCCGAACCTATTGCTGAGGGATATTTTATCAGCACAATTGATCTTGGGTATGCATCTCCATGATCTACCGCAACTATCCGTCCGTTTTCCATATGTATAAACTGATTGAAAGAATGACTCACATATCCATATTCCGTGTTCACAACATCCGTAAATGAATCAATCACTTTCATAGTCCGCATATCTACCTGAATCGTAACATTTGCCTGATGATATCCATCACTCGTCTTATACATCTCATGGCATGTCCTGATCATCAGATATCTGCCAAATGAAGTCATTCTTGCAGAACCTGCATCAAATGGAATATATGTATTTGCACCTTTCAGTCCACAGGATCTGATTCTATTCCAATTCTTGTCATACTTGGTAATACGATATACCTCAACATTATCAGATTCGTCATAGTTGGTCTGTCCGGAGAGTACATAATAATAATCACCTGACTGGCAAAATCCTCCGAACATGTCAAGTTCTTTATTCACTGTCCTTCTGGACAGCAGCTTGAAATTCTTATCATAATACTCTACAAGATAACCTGATCTGACTGCATTCGCCTGTAATCTCATATATCTGCCATTCTGATAAACAAGATATGATTTCACGGTATCTGACCAGGTGTAATAATCCTGATCACCAATATTGCTTCCCCTTTTCTTTTGTCATCTTCAACCATTTATCTTATAAAATTAGTCTGGTTACCCCTCTCTGTGTCAGGGAGTGCCACGCCGGCTGCCTTGCCGGTTTCAAAGCATTTGAGCATCCATGCAAGGTTCCTTGCAAGATTCCTCATGGTCTGCATACCCTCTGCATCCTGCTCGGCCTCTCCAGGTACGCGTCCGTGTACAAGATTCCAATATGTAGAGCCTGCAACAGGCATCTGCGATATGCCAAAGTATTTGTTCAGTACATCAAAAGTTGCCGATGTACCGCCACGTCTTGCAACTGCCACTGATGCGCCCGGCTTATACTCAAACGCCTTCTTACCACTATAAAAAGCCCTGTCAAGGAATGATAATATTCTTCCACTTGGATGGGCATAGTATACAGGTGATCCAAATACGAATCCGTCAGCCTCTTTTGCCTTCTCCACAAATTCATTCACCTTGTCATCATCAAATATACAGCAGCCTTTTGCACCGCACTGGCCACAGCCTATACAGTCTCTTATCGGATCTGCTCCGATCTGGAATATCTCGTAATCTATGCCTTCCTTCTTAAGCTGTTCGCCTACCTCGTAAAGCGCGCGGTATGTATTGCCCTGTGACTTTGCACTTCCATTCAACATTAAAACCTTCATATCCAGTTCCTCCAATCATTTTACACTACCAATTAATATGTAACTGCTAATCTCTTATCAGTAGTTCTCTTTTCTTTTACATATTTAACTAAAAAAATTATCGCGAGTACAAGTAAAAAGCTGACGCAGAATACTGTTACGCCCATGGCAGTTACTTCTATAATTATATACACTTTACTATAAGAATTTCCAGTTGTTTGTCTGCGCATAGTCCAAACTGCCATCATCGCCTGATCGACTTCCTATACTCCATAGGAGACATTCCCTTTTCTTTTTTAAATACCCTGCTAAAGTAGAGCGGGTTGTCGTATCCGACAATCTTTGCTACCTCCGTCATGTTGTAGTCCGAGCTCTCGAGAAGCATCTGGGCGTTGGCTATACGCTTTGACATGATGTACTGTGTGGGCGTGGTGCCGATGCGCTGTCTAAAGTTCCGTATGAACCAGCTCACGCTCATGTTATGCTCATTTGCATAATCCTCAACAACTATCTCCTCGTTGTAATGCTCTCCGAAATATCCCGCTGCGCGGTCCATCTCCTCCGCCATGGCTGACACATTTTTGGAATCATCCTGTCCCTGCTGCCTGTGAACTGAGATAAGTATCTGTCTGAATATATATTCAAGCATCTCCTCGTAGTCATCCCGGCAGAGCTGCAGTTCCTGTATCATCTGTTTAAACAGGGTTCTATACTCCGCATGGTCTCCACCATAAAATATATTCACATCATCATCTATCCCATATCGTCTGAATATCTGTTTCACCTCTCCCCCGGTGAAATGCACCCAGAATACTTCCGTGTGTTCGTCCCCGTAATACACATACCTCTGCATCTGTCTTGGTCTGTAGATAACCATATTTCCAGGGCAGGCAATCATATCCTTTCCGTCTATCTCAAAATGTGCCTTGCCCGCCGCCACGTATATGAGCTGATAATCCTTACGCCCTTTGGGTCTGTAGGTCGTAAACTCCTTCTGGGTATACAGTTTGTACGTTCCGCAGCTTGTTATTATGAGCGGTCTGCTCTTGTCCACTATGTCGAGCAGGGAATTATGAAGATAGGCTGAGTTTGTGTACATGTGTGGCTCCTTTCCATATGCCCAATCGCACTATTATTTCACTATTTTTACACTATTATACGAGCACGCTCCCGCATACTCTATACCTTTTTTCTTTTGCTCGTTCAGAGACTTCACCCTGCAAGCAGACTTGCAGGGTGCGGCGTATCCGCCTTATAAAACCAGAATGTGCTTATTTTGTCTCATTATGTGTATGGACTGTTCATGTGTCGTTATCTTATAATATATCTAACAAATGACGAATATACAACGTTTTATATATTAAATTAACCACAGGAGGTATTGTTATGATCATTCCACATCACTACGAAAATCTGCATATTCTTCACGAGAACACCATGCCACTGAGGAATTACTATATTCCTGCCGAGAAGGCATACAGCACATCCCTCGATGCAAGGGATTACTCGGACAGAATACAGTTTCTGAATGGGACCTGGAAGTTCCGCTACTATGACAGCATTTATAAGCTTCAGGACGAATTCTACAGTGAGGGCTATGATGTGTCTGGCTTTGATGATATCCCGGTTCCATCAGTATGGCAGATGCACGGATACGACTATCACCAGTACACCAATGTCAGGTATCCATTTGCATTTGACCCACCTTATGTTCCAAAGGACAACCCATGTGGAGCATATGTGACCGACTTCGACTACGATCAAAGCGAGGACGCACCACTCGCCCATCTGACCTTCGAGGGTGTCGATTCCTGTTTCTATATGTGGCTGAACGGCAGATATGTGGGCTACAGCCAGGTATCCCATTCGACCAGTGAGTTTGACATAACTGAATTCATAAGAAATGGCTCCAACAGACTCTGCGTGCTCGTCCTCAAATGGTGCGACGGAAGCTATCTGGAGGATCAGGACAAGTTCCGCATGAGCGGTATTTTCAGGGATGTCTATATTCTGAAGCGTCCTGCAGGGTCAGTATTCGATTATTTCATCAGGACAAGCTGCGATGATATCAAAAATCCGACTAAGGCAGATGTGAGTATCGACTTCACAGCATTTACAGGATATTCCCGCGATGAGAACCAGTTTTCATCAAAACCAGAAACAGTTGTTTATAAAGGCGCTGATTCAAATGTTGATATTGAAGTTACTATTCTGGACGCCGATGGCAGCATATGTTCATCAGGCTGTGTAAAGTGTGAAATTTCCGCTCAGAGCGATGCCAATACCAATGCAGCCGAAATAAAAACCGCAGCCAGCTCCAGCAGCATTACTTTGTCGATCGACTCCCCTGTGCTGTGGAATGCAGAAAAGCCATATCTCTACACTGTCATCATAAGATGCGCCGGTGAGGTCATCACTGACAGGATAGGAATCAGGGAGATAACGATAGAGAATAAGATCGTGTACATCAACGGCATGCCGATCAAGTTCCATGGAGTGAACAGACATGATTCCGACCCTGTGACAGGATTTACCATTAGCAGAGAACAGATCATCAAGGACATGTCGCTGATGAAGCAGCACAATGTCAACGCCATAAGGACCAGCCATTATCCAAATGCTCCTTATTTCTATGAGCTCTGCGACGAATATGGATTCTATGTGATAGACGAGGCTGACATAGAGGCACATGGTCCAAGTGAATTGTTCTATTCTGATAACAATTGGGATAACAAGGCAGCAAGGTGGAATAAGCCGATCGCCAACAATCCTGAGTTCTGCGAATCCATTCTTGACCGCATCAGGCGCTGCGTCATCAGAGACAAGAACCGTGCGAGCGTAGTCATCTGGTCCATGGGAAATGAAAGTGCTTATGGCGTGACATTCGAGGAAGCTCTTGCTTGGGTCAAGTCCTATGACAAATCCCGCCTCACCCACTACGAGAGCGCCCAGTATACAGACGGCAAGAGAAAATATGACTACAGCAATCTGGATCTCTACAGCAGAATGTATCCATCCATATCCGAGATGGCCGAATATATAGATGGTGATGGCGACAAGCCTTACATCCTGTGCGAATACTGCCATGCCATGGGCAACGGTCCCGGAGATCTGGAGGACTATTTCCAGTTCTTCGACAGCCACGAAACCACCTGCGGAGGATTTGTGTGGGAGTGGTGCGACCACGCCATATACAAGGGCAAAGCGGCAAACGGCAAGGCTATGTACGCCTACGGAGGCGACAACGGCGAGACTATCCACGATGGCAATTTCTGTATGGATGGCCTGGTCTATCCTGACCGCAGACCGCACACTGGACTGCTTGAATTCAAGAATATCCACCGTCCGGCCAGGATCGCTAACTATGATGGGGCAAATGGAATTCTGACGCTGCACAATTATTTGGATTTCACTGACATCAGGGATTACCTCACTATGAGCTATGAAGTCACTTGTGATGGACAGGTTGTTACATCCGGGAATATTGATGTTCCTTCCGTGGCACCTCACAGCGATGGAACTGTCAGCCTGAACCCTGCTACAAATATACAGAAATCTTTGTCAGACTTATATGCATCAAGTCATTCTGACATTTCTGGCAGCTCAGATGTCGCCGATTGCACAAAAGATATTATTACACACAGAATGTTTCTCCGTGTGATATATAAGGCAGCTTGTGACAGTGCATTTATCAAGGAAGGTGATGTGTTGGGATTTGACGAGATAGAACTTGCCACACAAAAACAGAACGCAGACAAGGCCCTGGATAAAGCATCGTCTTTGGACAAGGCGCAGACTCTAGACAAGGTGCAGACTTTGGACAAGGCGCAAAATTTGACGGAACAATATCTGACTACTCAGGATACAGCTTCTGCCCATCTTCATGTATCGGAAAGCGACACAGAATTTGTTGTCAGCGGAAGAAATTTTGAATATATATTTGACAGGAACACAGGAAACTTTGCAGGCTTTGCAATGGACGGTCAGGAACTTCTCGCTGCTCCATGCGATAAGACAATCTGGCGCGCACCTACTGACAATGACAGAAATATAAAGAACGAGTGGTTAAGAGCCCACTATGACATGATATCCGAGAGGACATATGAGACTGGCTGCATTATAAAAGATGGATGTGCCGTGATATCGTGCACGTCAAGCCTCTCAGCACCAACGGTACAGCCTGTTCTGAGGATAAACGCTGAATGGATAATAACACCTGAAGGAACTATAAAATCAAAAATGCATGTAAAGAAAAATGCTGAATTCCCTACGCTCCCAAGATTTGGCGTGAGGATGATTTTGAGAGAAGATATGCGAAATGTAAATTATATCGGTATGGGTCCATATGAAAGCTACGCAGACAAGCACCATGCAAGCTGGCATGGCTCATTTTCTGCATCCATTGACGAGATGCACGAAGACTATATCATGCCACAGGAAAATGGAAGCCACTTTGACTGTAGCCTTGTTCAGGTCAGCGCCCTTGGAACAAGCGACAAGTCTGACAGGAATAGCTCCGTCAAAAATAACTTTGTCGACGGTTCATCATATCAGAGCATTTGCAATGCGCAGACAGCCGAAACGATCGCAGCTACAACAGCCCACAGCATAACCGCGACATCCGCTGTGCCATTTTCAATGAACGCCTCGCCTTACACCGCAGAGGAACTGACCAATGCAGCCCACAACTACGAGCTGCCGGAGAGCGGCAAATTCGTCCTGTGCATAGACTATCGCCAGAACGGAATCGGCTCCAATAGCTGCGGCCCAGAGCTTGATAAGAAGTATAGATTTAACGAAGATGAGTGGGAATTTGGATTTACCATACACGTGAAATAATAGCTGTGGCATGAGGAATACATGATTATACGTGTTACGGCTTTCATGCAGGTTTTACATAACATGTGTTTGTGTAACACGGGTTTATATAACATCTGTCTCTTATACACATCTCCGAGCCCACGAGACGCGTAGTAATCTC
>URJU01000003.1 GCA_900548315.1 uncultured Coprococcus sp.
GATAAAAACCATCCAACACCATTAAATGTAAAATAATATTTAGGGAACCACGACTGTAATAACAATATGCTCTTACATAAATGCGTAACCGGTACCGTTAATTTACTATAATTTTGCGTTACAATATACTTAGCTATTCCTGAATAACTTACAGTAATTAATGTTGTTGTAATATAAAGTGGATAAATTTTCTTTACTTTCCCACTTAAATATGAACCTATTTCCCGCGGTGTACATTTTATTTCATTTTGTAATGCCGAATAACCGGTTACAGCTCCGCTTAACATAAAAAAGAACGCAACTCCATTTGCCGCTCCATTTTCGCGAGGTAAAAACGGTAATGACCAGTCATCTGCATGCCACAAAAATATAAATAAAAATGCTAAAAATCTCAGAAACTGTAATTGTTCAGCCCTATTTCTGTTTTTCTCTGTTATTGCCATAAATATCCCCCTCATACTATTTATATCAATTTTTCATTGAATAAATATTAGTTATGCAGCCTTCTTATCATCTTAAATATCACAGAATTCTGGTATATCATCGGAGAATTCTGACAATAGAATATGATTCCATCTGTAGGCGCATATATATCTGTGGTATTCTCACCTGTCATCGGGTTGATGATGTTGGCTATAATGTCGCCTCTAACCACCTCATCCCCCGGCTCCACAAGTTTCTTGAAAAAGCCCGCCGCATGCTCTGATCTGATGCTGAGCAGATCCTCCTCATCAAGGATCGTTGATATGTAGCCGGCGTGGCAGTTGTACCTTATCACGCCCATACGCGTCAGAAATCTGAGCACTGATGATACCGCCTGGCTTGCACTCTCACCGTTAATCGTGTCCGTGACACCCGAATACACCGAAAACGCATCTGTTCCGCGCATCTGCCAGTTATAATTCAGTGTTGCCCTGTCATATGAACGCGGCTCCGCTGTGAGCACATACGGCATACCAAACTGGTTTGCAAGACTGTTGCTCTGTCTGCCCGTCTCAACCATGCGAACATGTGGAATGAACTCACCATCCATGTAAAAACTTGCAAACTGTATCCCGTATGCATAACCAGTAACCTTCTCCATGACCGCAGCCGCGATACGGCTTGTAGCCTGTCCCTCCGGATTGCCCGGAAAAGATCTGTTTATATCTGAATTGTCTGTTATCCAGTATTTTTTACCAACATTAAATGAGCTGTAATTGAGAGATGGAATGAGCAGTATCTGCTTTCCCGACACTATGGCTCCCCGCTCCTCGAGCTCACTTAGTTTCTTTGCAAGAAGAGAACATATGTAAAGCTGCTGAAATTCATTTCCTCGCATCGCACCAACTATGCATGCAGTCTTCTCTCCGCTCCCATATGAGAATCCTTGTATCTCATATTCGCCTCTGTAGGCTGTATTCATCGAATATATGATTTCTTTATTCATGCGCACCTCCGAATATACGGGCAACAAGCGAGCCCTCTTCTATGACCGGATATTCTCTGAGTGAGAACACGATTCCATTTCTCGGAGACCTGATAGTTTCTTCAACCGAGCCTGTTAGGACATTCACGATCCTGCCTATTATCTCCCCCTGTTGGATATACTCTGAATGCTTTGCAACCGGAAGGAATATGCCACTGCTCTCCGCATTGACAAATTCCACATCCTTGTCCTTTGCGAATTTGGGCTTGTGCATAACTTCAACTTCACCCTGCCATATCCCCATCTTTTTCATAAGGGAGAACAGGCCATCCACTATCTGATTGGAATAGTCATAGTCTATCTTGAGGGCAACTCCTGACTCTACCACCATACTCTTGACGCCTGCCTCGTTCAACGCATGTGCAAGACTTCCCTCCATGACGGTGGATGACGGATGTATCCACACAACATCGACATTCATGCAGGCTGCATATGGTGCCACATCGGATGCCACATCAGAATTTACTCTCACCTGAGGAATCTCCTTGATATACACACTGCTTGAATGTACATCAATACATATATCAGCCCCCTCTATATCCTTCATAACCTTCGCCGCAGTATACTCACCCACGGTTCCGTCCTTTGAACCTGGGAACAGTGTGTTCATATCAATATCAAATACAGGTACATCCCTGTACTGAGCCTCAAGCCCCATAGGATTGATAAATGGGTACACATCGACTATTCCCGTCAGCTTATCAAAATCTTTCTTTATCCTTCTTATAAGCTCATAGCAAATGTACTGTCCGGCAACCTCATCCCCATGAATACCCGAAACAATACAAAGCCTTTTCTCCTTTCCCGTTGGAAAGTCCGGTGCAAGGTGATTCTTCTTCACCTTCATAACCTCTCCTATCAGCATATTTGCTGAAACAACTGTCTCTATCATATCTTAACCACCCACTATGTTTGTATCATCTGTCCATCATCTTAATTCTATAGCACGGTCTTTTCACCGTCCCAGGTGCAAACATAAAGAGCAGGGTACTTTTGCGTAACCTGCTCTTCATTGTACCTATATTATTATACCTTACCAGGGTTCGTTCTTCAACCCTGACTGTTCCATCAAAATACCTCTCACCTCTGTATATGTCTATGCTCTCTTTTTATACTCTATCCTAAGCTTGTCCGCAATCAGTGCTATGAACTCCGAGTTGGTCGGTTTTCCCTTTCCTGCATTGACAGTATAGCCAAAAAGATCATTTATCGTATCGATCTGTCCCCTGCTCCACGCCACCTCTATAGCATGTCTTATGGCTCTCTCCACACTGGATGATGTGGTCTTGTATTTCTTTGCAATAGTCGGATATAAGAGCTTTGTTATGTAATTGAGCATATTCACATCATGCACCGCCATGATGATTCCCTCTCTTATATACTGATATCCCTTAATATTTGCCGGAATACCTATATCTCTTATGATATCCGTCACATCGCTTTCTATTGTATTGTCTATTCTGTGATTCAGATTTTTCTCCGTAAGACATGTCAGGTTATCCGTAATGTCTACGCTGCTCTCCTGTTTTTTTATATACATCTGTCTGAGTCTTGCAACCAGCTGAACCGGGTTGTAAGGCTTCAATATGTAATATGTGGCACCCATTTCAAAGGCGCATCTTATCAGTCTCTGCGATGACACCGATGTCAGCACGACAAATGTTGTATCTTTGTACTCAGGAAGTTCACTTATATGCTCCATGACACCCAGCCCATCGATGCCTGTGAGACATATATCAAGAATCACTATGTCCGGCTTGTTTATCTTTATCGATTCTATCGCCTCGTCTCCTGTACTGACCATATCTACTACTCTCATCTCATCTCTTGATGCATATGTGGCTATCTGTTTTGCTATCTGTGTGCTGTCGCCGTCAGCTATTACAATGTTAAACCCTTTGTCTCCCATAATATCTCCCTTGTTATGTATAAAAAATTTATTCAGTCATTAGCGCTACTCCTGTTTTCAGTTAGAATAATATTAAAACCGATGTATTTTGTCAAGTGTTTTTGGTATCATTTTTAATATCATATTTTTTGACAATTTTTTCAAACACCTTATCCGGCATTTCGCATCTTGGCGTCAAGCCTTATTTTATCAGCGATGAGTGCCACAAATTCAGAATTAGTAGGCTTGCCTTTTCCCGCACTCACTGTATATCCAAAAAGGTCATTTATAGTCTCAACCCTTCCACGGCTCCACGCCACCTCTATGGCATGTCTTATTGCTCTCTCAACCCTTGACGCAGTTGTACCATACATCTCCGCTATAGTAGGGTAGAGCTGCTTTGTTATGGAATTCAATATGTCCATATCACCAACAGCAATTATTATCGCACTTCTCAAATACTGATATCCTTTTATATGCGCCGGCACGCCAATCTCATGGATTATATTTGTGACTGTTGTCTCCAATATTTCATTATCATGGCTCTCCTTTTTGAACAGTAGTTCCGTATTGCTGCCTCTGCCCTTTACGGCCTCATCAAGCACATCCCTCACGTTCTGTTCCTCATATGGCTGTTCGAGCACTCTGAGTACAGCTTTTTCTCTGACCATTGAAAACAGAAACTCCAGGTAATTTCTGTGCTTTCTCGATGAACATATCACTATCCTGGTATTTTTTAGATTTTTATTTTTCACAAGCAAATCAACTACCTCCGGAATATCTGTTCCGGCTATAACCTCATCTACTATCAGGATATCCGGTCTGCACTCCGATATCTGTTTTAACGCATTTTCCCCTTTTTCACAGCATCCTGCATATTCATAGTCTTTAAAATTACTTATTATGTTCTTTAGCTGCTCAATTTCTCTTTTGTCATGTTTTACCATCATAACCTTAACATGACCCATGCTATACTCCTTTCACTTTGCTGTTATTTCACTTGTTTTATTATATATAATCCAGCATTTGTTGGGAATATATAGAACTTCGCAAGTTACGACAGCAATCATTCCTTTTCACGAAGTTTCATGACTACCTCGTAAGCTGCCGGATTGTGTTTCTTAAGTCTCTCATCCATTCTCAGACGTCTAGCCTTGTACCTCTCCACAAATTCAGGATGTTCGCTCTCAAGCCTCTCATACAGTTGTCTTCTTCTTCTCTCTATGTGTTCAGCAATCTTATTCTCATCCTCGCCGGTCACTCTCACTATCTCCTCAATATGGGACTCCATGTGTTCGAGCCACTCATCCTCATCCTGAATATCCATCTGACTCCAAAATCCCGACATTACCTGTTCCATATCAGCACCCTTTTTCATACTTCTTATGGACTCCTGTATATGTCTTTCTATCACATCCTCAGCGTCATCTCCAAATGCCCACACAAGTTCCTGTACCATAGTGTCGGTTCTCTTTCGCCTGATATCGTGGTAGCTGTTATGCACTCCCACCAATGGATACGGACTTTCAAGGTCACAATCAGCCAGTGCCCTCTCTATGGTCTGCCTCACACTGCCATTTTCAATGAGATCACCCAGCCCAAGTTTTCTCAGCTGAACGTTCAGCTGTCCTATATGCTCTGTTATGTACAGTTTCACACCCATGTCACTCAGCGTATCATACATTATACGGAGAGTCTTTGCCGCAGTGACATCTACACTTCCTATAGCGGAGGCATCCACTATAACTGCCTTTGTATCGTCATCCACCGCATCCATGATATCCTTTTGGAACGTGGAAATATTTGCAAAGAACAGGTTGCTGCTAAACCTGTAAATCACAACATGCTGTATAGGGTACGCATGCTTGAACTTTTCAAGAGCAAGAAATTCCCCATGTCCAGGCACAAGTCCAAGAAAATTCCTTGGCGGATCTGCAGCCCTCTTTATAACCGCTACAAATGACAAGATCATTCCTATAAGCACACCGTTGATAGTCCCGAGCAGCAGTACACCAAAAAACGCACCACAGAATATGTAAAATTCTACCTTGCTGACCTTCCACAACCTTACCGCAAGATCAAATTCCATTGCACTGCAGAGCGCAGATATAACGATCGCCGTGAGCACCGGGACAGGGAGGTAACCTATGAACCCCGTAGCACATGACAGTATAATGATCATTACTACCCCAGCTGTTATTCCTGTGAGCTGAGTCCTTCCCCCATACTGTTCATTCATGGTAGTTCTTGACACCGAACCGTTTATCGGACAACATCCTGTAAATGCCGCCGCCAAATTTGCTGCGCCAAAGGCAAGGAGTTCCTGGTTATCATCTATCTTATATCTGTTCTTCTGTGCAAAGTTATTCTCGGCAAGAAGTGTCTCCGCCATGATCACTACTGCAACTGACAAACTAACTGTGAGTATATTGGGCAGCATCCTCACATCGGTCTGCGGCAAAATAAATGACGGAAGTCCTTTGTCCACCTCCGACAGACACACAATCCCATACTTATCCATGTCTATAACGCATGACACGACCGCCCCTGCTGCCATGACACATATTGCCATCGGAAACTTAGGAATTATGCGTCTTGACGCAAAAAGTATGACGAGAGCCACAGCACCCATGATTATAGACGGCACATTCGCATGTTTCACAGTTGCTGCAATATTCTCAGTCAATTCAAAAAGCTCTCCAGTCCCTGCCCCGGCACCGTATAGTTTCGGTATCTGCATCAATACTATCGTGGCACATATTCCCGATATAAATCCTCCCATAACAGGTGTAGATATGTAGTTTACCAATTTTCCCGCCTTGAACAGAAAAAATACAATCAGCCAGATTGCCGTAAAGAATGTTATCACAGGAACTATCCGCAACGCGTCCTCAGTTCCAGGAGTTACCCCCATTGAGACAAGTGCAGCCCCCACAAGAGCCGCAGGGGCTGCGTCAACTCCAAATATAAACTGCCTTGATGTGGACAAAAATCCAAACATGATTATAGGCAGCACGGAACCGTAAAGTCCGTACACCGCCGGCAGTCCCGCTATCTGCGCATACCCCATTGATATAGGTATTGACACCGCCGCTATAATGACTCCCGTGAAAATGTCCGGGACGATATTCTCTTTTTTGTAATTTCTCAATGTGTGACACAATGAAACTTTTGAAACTTTAATAGGTCCTTCCCCCTTGCTGTCGTCGCTTGTTATTTAGATACAATTTTATCCTTTTCAGCAATTATTTTCCACTACAATCTCACTCCGCCAGCATATTCTCTATAAATATTCCATATCCCCTTGTCGGGTCATTTACAAATACATGTGTGACAGCCCCTATGATCTTTCCATCCTGCACGATCGGTGAGCCGGACATCCCCTGGACCACTCCTCCGGTAAGCTCCAGAAGATTGCTGTCTGTAACATGAAATTCTATATTCTTATCCGCTGCATCACTGTCCACAATCTCTATATCTATCTCATACTTGCTGAGTGTGCCATTCATCCTTGAATATATATATGCGCTGCCACTGTGTACTTCAACGCCTCTGGCAATATACATGCGCTCAGCATCACTGTATTTTGAGCTGCAATACGTCTCATCTAAGTGCCCATATATTCCACTTGAGCTATTGCCGTCTATTATACCAACAAGAGCCTTTCTGTAGGCTATGCTGCCCTGAAGTCGTCCTGGCTGTTCAGAGTAAGATTTACATATATTCGTGATATTTGTCGTGTACATTCCTCCCGTACTGCATCTCATCATCAGGCCTGTGTCAACATCTGAAACGCTGTGCCCTAGTGCCATAAAGTTATTTTCATCTATAAATGTTATAGTGCCAATCCCAGATACATCATCCTTAACCCACGCGCCAAGCAGATAATTGCCATTTTCATTTGCCTGAGGTGTCACAGTGTCATGATATGTTTTTCCATCACGTATATATTCTATATCAAGTGACTTCCCATCACTTGCCGAAACCATACTGAGCAGTTCTGATCGCTTGGATATTGACTTGCCGTTTATACTGGTTATATAGTCACCGGTCCTTAAAATATCTTCAACCGGACAATAGGACTTTCCTGATACCCCCTTGAAACTACAGACATCAACAACCATCACACCATCCGTCTTCATATATATACCCATCGCCTCACCTGATGGAATAACAGTCCTGCCATATATGTCACTGCCAAAGACCTTACTCTTTTCTTTTACAGTGACAGAATGTTCCCCAATGGCAAAACTTGCATTGTAAAAATCTGACCCATCCAAACCGTCAATTTCATCGTCAACGTAATTTTTTGATTTATCATTAGATTTCCTCATTCCATCAGCCACAGCACATAAAACAAACAAAACTATTAGGAGCAAAAGATCTGCTACAGTCACCCATAAGATCAACTTTTTACTATTTTTCATAATCCTTTCCTCCTGAAAAAAAATAAGAGCAACAGCATCTGCTGTTACTCTTATTATGTTGATTTATAAATAACTTTATATCAGTATTTTTTTGTCTTTTCTGCCATTTGTTTCATCTCAAGAGCATTTCCCATGACTGCATCTGTTATACTCGCGCCGCCCAGAAGTCTTGCTATCTCTGTCACTGACTCCGCATCAGAAAGTCTTACTATCTTGGTGACAGTCTTGCCGGCATCCGCAGACTTTTCTATGAGATAATGACTGTCAGCCATGGCCGCAATCTGCGGAAGATGCGTGATACTTATTACTTGATGTTTTCTGGAAATTAATGCCATTTTTTCAGCCACAGCCTGCGCTGCCCTTCCACTGATTCCCACATCTATCTCATCAAACACAAGGGTTCCTATGTTGTCCTCAGCTGCCATACATGACTTCACAGCGAGCATGATCCTTGAAAGTTCACCGCCTGATGCAACATCATAGAGCGGTCTCATCTTTTCTCCGACATTTGTGGATATGACAAAATAACAGTCGTCTATACCATTTGCCGTACATTCAGAAAGTCTGTCAAATACCATATCGAAGTCTACCTGCATAAAACTCAGATCTGAGAGAGCTGCCTTTATCTCGCGGCACATAAGTTTTGCCTGTTTCTTTCTCTCCACACTGAGTTTATCAGCGGCATCAAGCATAAGTTTCTTCGCTTTGTTTATCTTTCCTGAAAGCTCAGCAATGTATTCATCATACTCTGAAAGTTTCTCATATTCAGCCTTGCTCTCCTCGAGATATCTGTCTACATCATCTATTGTGTTTCCATATTTTCCCTTTATATCATTTATGACATCAAGTCTCGACTCAACTTCCCGAAACTCCGAATCGTCAAAATTCATACTCTGCATATAATTGCTGAGTTCAACATTGAAATCATTCAGCAATGCATCTATATTCTCCAACTGACCGTAGAGTCCGTCTATCTCATCATCAAGTTCCTTTATGCCTTTTAGATTTCCGAGAACACGTCCTATCTCATTTCCCGCAGACGACTGACTCTCGTAGCCTGTCACACTGTACACCTCGGATGCCGCCGCAACAATATCCCTTGAATTTACCATCTTATTGTACTGATGTTCTATATCCTCATCCTCGCCAGGCTTAACATTTGCAGATTCTATCTCAGCGATCTGATATTTCAAGAACTCCGCTCTGCGGGTTCGTTCAGCCTCATCCATGGAGAGACTGTTCATCTGCTCAACCAGAGTTTCATACTCCGCATGGCGTTTAGCAGCCTCCTGCCTAAGCGGCTCTATGGAGGATCTTCCAAATTTGTCCAAAAGCTTCATGTGCCCATTTTTTTTCAAAAGTGTCTGCTGCTGATGCTGCGTATGCATATCGATCAAAAACGCAGATACCTCTCTGAGTTTCGCTGCTGTGACAGCCATGTCATTTATAGTATTGATGGTTCTGGAATTCATTATCCTTCTCGTGATGAGTATCTCCCCGTCATCAGTCGGTTCAATCCCTATCTGTCTGATCTGCTCGAGAACCTGTTCATCGTCAACAAGAAAAAGAAGCTGGCAAAAGCCCTCCTTGTCAGCCTCTCTGACTATATCCTTAGGCAGCTTGTCACCCATACCTATCTTAAGTGCTCCCATGATGATGGATTTACCAGCACCGGTCTCACCTGTAAGTATATTAAGATTGTCTGTAAAATTAACATTTGCATCGTCGATAAGCGCGATGTTCTTTATATGTACATTAAGTAGCATTATCTCCTCCTGTATTTACACAGAATTCCACACACATATTACGCACACATGAAAGCTGTCATTCCATGATGTGCTATATCATCTCTGCATACGGTCGATGGTCTTCATCACCGCATCAGTCATATTCTTGTTTCTCACTGCAAGAAATATCGTGTCATCACCCGCAATACTTCCAAGCAATCCGTTGATCTCCACATTGTCAAGTGCCGCCGCAACAGCCATTGCCATACCCGACACAGTCTTTATAACTATCAGATTCTCTGCCGGGACCATGGACAGTATTCCCGCAGACAGAACCTTTCTGTATGATTCTATTGATTCATGGCTGGTACTCTTGCCCAGAGTATACTTCTGTCTCCCACCGGCCACCGCAACCTTTGTCAGATTGATCTCCCTTATATCCCTGGAAATCGTAGCCTGGGTAGTTGTGAATCCTGCCTCTGCCAGCTTTTCCAGAAGTTCGTCCTGAGTCTCTATGTCATACTGCTCTATTATGGACAATATCATTGCCTGTCTCTTTTGTTTCATGTTATTTACCCCCGAGCTTATTTCTAAGTATCTCGTAGAAATTCACATCACTCGCCTTTATCAGCTTCGTTGTTCTCTGTGATGTGCATATATCTAGTACATCCCCGGCGGAAAGCTCATAGTCATTTCCTCCGTCAAATGACACTATCGCCTCCGTGTCCTGTGTCTTTCGTTTTTTTGCAATGGCTATTGACACCTTGGCATCACTCGGAAGAACAATGCTCTTTGATGTGAGTGAGTGTGGACATACAGGCGTGATTATCATAAGCCGTGCCATGGGATCCACGATAGGACCTCCGGCAGAAAGATTATATCCTGTTGAGCCTGTAGGAGTTGACACAATGATACCATCTCCCTCATATGCATTGAGGAAACTTCCATTGACATACACATCAAGACCAATCAATCTGGAAAAACCTGCCCTGCTTATGACTATATCATTGAGTGCTCTCTTCCTGAATGAACCTTCAAATGAACTTCCGGCCACACCACTATCGGAGCTTTTCACTGATCCTTTTATCATCATGCGCTCCTGGATAGTAAAATCATCAGCCATCAGTCGGTCCATTATCTCAACCCAGCTCGTGACCTCACCCTCTGTGAGAAATCCAACGGTTCCAAGATTGATCCCAAACAGTGGTATATCCACATGACTTGCTGCCGATGCCGCATTTAGCAAGGTTCCATCCCCACCGAGTACAATGATACAATCATAACCGGAAAGCGCATCGCTCACCTGGCTTTTTGTGAATGCACTGAAACTGTAGCAATCCACGCACTCACATCTTCCGCCATGCACACGTATATACTCTCTGAGTCCGGAGAGTACCCCGGATTCGTCATCTTTGTCTGGATTATAAAGTATATATATTGCTTTCATCTATAAATCCTCCAGCTATTTGCTAAGCGCACTGTGGGATTCCTCTACCAACGCCTTGATATCGAACTCCTCGTTTTCACGACTTTCATCCTTTGTTATATGCAGAAGGTATTCGATGTTGCCCTCAGGTCCCTTTATCGGTGAATAACTCAGATGCAGTGTCCTGAATCCATTTGCACGGGCATATTCAACTATCATCTGAACAACCTCGATATGTGTTGAAAGCTCCCTGACAACCCCCTTTTTGCCAACCTTCTCGCGTCCTGCCTCAAACTGAGGCTTTATCAGACACACGATCTCACCGTCCGGTGTCATGAGTTCCCTGACCGCCGGAAGAACCTTTGTCAACGATATAAATGACACATCTATGGATGCGAATTCTATCACATCAGATATATCGTCAGGCGTCACATATCGTATATTGGTCTTCTCCATGCACACGACTCTCTCATCATTTCTGAGTTTCCATGCAAGCTGCCCGTGTCCAACATCCACAGAGTATACTTTTACTGCTCCGTTTTGCAGCATGCAGTCAGTAAACCCACCTGTTGAAGCGCCCACATCCATGCACACTTTTCCGTCCAGCGTGACTCCAAAATTGTTCATCGCCTTCTCAAGCTTGAGCCCCCCCCTGCTGACATACTTGAGCGTATTGCCTCTGACCTCTATCCTGGCTGTCTCCTCAAATGTAGTTCCAGCCTTGTCCTCTTTATTGTTGTCTACATATACGATCCCCGACATGATGATCGCCTTCGCTTTCTCACGGGAATCAGCAAGTCCCTGCTCTACGAGGAGCACATCCAGTCTTTTTTTCATCTTGTATCCTCTTATCATTTATAATTTAACGGTGATCGACTTAACCATGTCATATATTGAATCAGCATCCAGTTTCAGCATCCGCCTGAGTTCTGCCACTGTTCCCTGCGGTACAAATCTGTCCTCTATGGCACATGTCGTCACCTTCACCGGCAGATTCTTCTCTTCCACATATTCCTCTATGGCACTTCCGTATCCACCATGCTTTATCCCCTCTTCAACGACCACTATCCTGTCATGGTCATGGCTGAGTTCTTCTATGAGGGCTGTGTCCAACGGCTTTAGGAATCTGGCATTTACAAATGTCACATCTTCGCCGTCCAACTTAAGCCTGTCATACACCTTCTCTGTCTCCTGGACCATATTGCCAACTGCTATGACAGCCAATCCATGTCCTCTATGTATGACCTCACTTTTTCCGTACTCAAACTGAGCATTGTACTCACTGAGTCCGTAATACGCCTCACCCCTGGAATACTTTATAGCCACTGGGCCATCGTGGGCAACAGCCCACTCCATAGCCTTTGTCAGCTCATACCTGTTCTTAGGAGCCATTAAAGTCATGTTCGGAATATGTGACAAAAATACAGTATCAAATATTCCCTGATGGGTATCTCCATCTGCACCTACCAGTCCAGATCTGTCAATTGCAAATATCACATGCAGATTCTGAAGGCACACATCATGAAGCACCTGGTCATATGCCCTCTGGAGAAAGGATGAATAAATGGCAGCCACCGGTATCAGACCTGAGGCTGCAAGTCCCGCTGCAAATGTCACCGCATGCTCCTCCGCGATTCCGACATCGAAGGCTCTCTTCGGGAATTTCTCAGCAAATGCAGATACACCTGTACCCTTGCCCATAGCTGCGGTTATAGCCACTATACGCTCATCTTTCCTGCCCAGCTCCACCAGCTTTCTGGCAAATACTCCTGTATTGGTCATCATCTTTTTTTCTTTGATGACATGCCCCGTCTGGATATTAAACGGCTCTATTCCATGGAAATAACTAGGATGTTTCTCGGCGTGTATATAGCCCTTACCCTTGACCGTCTTGACATGTACAAGTATAGGTCTGTCAAGTTTCAAGGCTTTCCTAAACGTAGCCTCCATCGTAGCTATATCATGTCCATCTATAGGTCCTATATATGTCACCCCTAGTTCTTCAAAAAACATTCCAGGCACCAATATCTGTTTTATAGAGTCTTTGGATTTTTTGAGTCCCCTTGCCAAGTGTTCACCGGCTACAGGTATCTTCATGAGTACCTTCTCCACATTTCCTTTGAAATCATTGTACTGCTGCCCTACCCTGAGTTTGCTCAGATAAGTAGACATGCCGCCCACATTCTGATCTATAGACATGTTGTTGTCATTTAATACAACCAGACAGCTAGTCTTTATATCTGCCATATTGTTCATGGCCTCATACACCATACCGCCCGTGAATGAACCGTCACCTATCACAGCCGCAATATTCTCATGCGTGCCCTTTATACTCCTTGCACATGCCATACCGAGTGCTGCTGATATTGATGTTGAACTATGTCCGGTATTGAACGCATCACATGGACTCTCGCTTGTCTTCGGGAAACCCGACATACCTCCAAACTGCCTGAGGCTGCCCATATCACCTTTTCTGCCGGTAAGTATCTTGTGAACATATGACTGATGTCCCACATCCCATATAAGTTTATCCTCGGGGAAATTCAGTACCCTGTGAAGGGCTATGGTAAGCTCCACACACCCAAGATTTGGCGCAAGATGTCCACCGGTCTCACTCACATGTGAAACCAAAAATTCCCTTATTTCTTCTGCCAGTTTCGGCAGATCCTCGCTGTCAATATTTTTTATATCGTTCTCTTTATTTATCTTATCCAGTATATTCATAAACACACCATAGACGGATGGATCACTTCTGTCTGTTTATCAGCCAGAGTACAAGTTCTCTCAAGAACTCATTATCCCCATCTGTTTCTTCCAATTCTCTTACCGCTCTCTCTGATAACTCTCTGACATACTGTCTTGACTTCTCAATGCCATGTATTGTCACATAAGTCACCTTACCGTTCTCCTCATCACTCATGGTCGGTTTGCCTAAAACCTGACTGTCTCCACACACATCCAGTATGTCATCCTGGACCTGAAACGCCATTCCGATATCCGAGGCGATTCTCTCAACTGCCGTCACCTGCTCTTTTGTCGCACCGGCGAGCACTGCTCCTATCATCATTGACGCCTCTATCAGGGCACCAGTCTTATTCTCATACACGTATTCCAGCTGATCCCTTGTAAGAGGTCTTCCTGTCATTTCGACATCAACCACCTGACCACCAAGCATACCATACACCCCTGGCTTTCTCGCCAATATCTTCATGGCATCTGCCACCTTACTGACGTCATCATCCATGTCAAATGCCTTACAAGCTGTCTCATATGCATAGTTAAGCAGCGCATCTCCGGCTAAAATTGCCATTGCCTCACCGAATACCACATGTGATGTCTGCCTTCCTCTTCTATAATCATCATTGTCAAGTGCAGGAAGATCATCATGGATAAGTGAGTATGTATGTATCATCTCTATCGCTGCCATGAATGGTTTCACCACATCTGAATTTCCTCCGAACATACGGAAGGTCTCCTCCATCAGCATAGGTCTGAGCCTCTTGCCGCCCGCCTCCACAGAGTATGACATAGCCTCACATACAGTCCTCGGAAATCCCTCAACCTTCGGGAGATATCCTGCTACTATCTCGTCTATGCGCTCGGCTCTGTTCTTTATCTCTTCATATATCAATCTATCATTTGGCGAATTATCAATTCCCATCATTCTGCCTCCTTGCCAGAGAGAGTTATCATCTCCTTCTCTACATCGCAGAGATAATCCCTGCATTTGTTTATCAGCTGTACCCCCTCAGCATATGCCTCGAGAGATTCCTTAAGCCCAGTCTGCGCATTTTCAAGTACCGCCGCGATCTCGTCAAGTCTTCCGAATGCGTCCTCTATGGACATTTCCAGCTTATCTTCTGCCATATCTATTCCTCCTGACCATTGGTATCTGTCACAGATGCCAATATCTTTCCATCATGTAATGTAATTTCAAGTTCATTTCCCGGCTCGACATCCGAAACAGATGTGACCGGCTGATCTGAAACTGCTATATATCCGAATCCGTTTATCAGCTTGGCTGTCGGGGACAATCCATGCAGCCTCTCAGTCATGACCGCCAGAGCATTGAGCCTGATCTCATATTTTCTATCAATTCCATTGGTCATCCGATCCTCTGCCCTGCTGCACCGCTCCTTTGCCATATCCAGTTTCACATTCATCAGCGAATCAAGTCCTTCCCTGAAATGCATCAACTTTTCACGCTTTAAGTCAAGCTGAGCATCCGGACTCAAAAGTCTAAGCTGTCTGGCATAGTTGTCTGTATTTCTGCGATACCTCTCCAGCCTGTTCTCCATCAGTGTCTTGATGTACAGATATCTCTGTTCAAACTCCGAGACAGTGTCCTTCACAACAGGAAGTGCATGCATGACCGCAGTTGACGGATTGGACTCTCTCCTGTCCGCAACCATATCTGCAATTGTCGTGTTTATCTCGTGTCCCGTGGCTGTGATTATTGGAGTCTCCGCATTGAATATAGCCCATGCCACCTGTTCCTCGTTGAACGCCCAGAGATCCTCCTCTGAACCTCCGCCTCGACCCACTATTATGACATCCATGTTCATGTTGTCCAGTATCTCTATACCCCTTGATATATCAGCCGCCGCATACTGTCCCTGCACGGTTGCCGGATAACAATATAGCTGAGCATATGGATCCCGCGTCTCAGCAACCTTACATATATCGCTTATCGCTGCCTTATGTCCCGCAGTCACGACTCCTATCCTTCGCGGATATGGCGGGATCGGTTTCTTGTACTCCTGTGAAAAAAGCCCCATGCCTTCAAGCTTGGCTATGAGTTTTTGCAGATTGGCATTCACCTCACCGTCACCCACTCGCACAAGCCTGTCCACATAGAGCTGATATTTTCCATCACGCACATACACTTCCACTCTGCCAAAGGCATGAACCTTATCACCATTCTTCGGTGTGAACCCCAATCCGAATCGCTGCTTGCCGGCAAACATCACAGCGGAGACAACACCACTGGAATCTTTCAGCGAAAAATAGCAATGACCTTTCTTGTCTCTGCCAAATCCGGTGATCTCTCCCTCAACACAAAGACTGCCTAACCACGGTTCACCGCTGATAAGCTCCTGGATCCTCTGATTGAGTTCCTGAACTGTATATATATTATTCTGTGGCATTACCGCTTTCTTCCTTTTTTACTAATTTTGCAAGAAGTGCGTTGACAAACTTGCTGGCCGAAACATCACAATATTTCTTGGCAAGCTCGACAGCCTCGTTTATAGCTACTTTCTCAGGAATAGTATCATCATATACCACTTCATATACGCCAAGTCTGAGTATCGCCAGTTCCTCCTTGCCGATCCTCTGAAGTTTCCATCCCTCTGATATCTCTGATATAGTGCTGTCTATGACATCTCTGTGAGCAAGAATATCCATAACCTTATCTGTTATATAAGCTTTGTCCTTATCAGAAACCGATGCATACAGCATAGGATCATCTTCCTCATCCCCTGGCATCTCTGTGTCAAATGCCATCTGTATCTGCTCTGACATTTCCTCTGGTGTGTTGAACTCCGCCGTAAAAATAATCTTGAATATCTTGTCTCTTATCTCTCTTCTCGTCATGTTTTCCTCTCCAATGTCACACGTTTTCTGTGTTTCCTGATCTATTCCGCAGACTCCGGTCCTATTTTGCATCACTGACACGAACCCCTGCTATTCTGATGTTGACCTGCTCAACCGACAGTCCTGTCATAGTCTCTATAGCCTGCTTTACCTTATCCTGTACCTGACCGGATACCGAAGGTATACTATATTCATATAACACTTCTATGGCAATATCGACCTTCACTTTACCAGGGAGCAGTTCCACCTTGACTCCCTTCGCCGGATTCTTCTTTCCAAATTTCGATGCAAGCTCATTTGAAATACTTCCGGTAAGTCTATATACACCTTCAACTTCTCCTGCGGCAAGTCCTGCTATGATAGCCACAACATCGTCAGCTATCTGAACCTTGCCAAGAGGATTGCACTCCTCTATATTATATGAACCATCACTGATCTTCTCATCCCGAGCATTGTCACCCTGAACTTTATCATTACTTTTATCATCCACAACATCAACTGCTGTACCGTTCTGTACTGTATCACTCATACTCATTCATACCTCCCGGATCGTATTTTCAAATCGACAAATCCGCCAAGTCTGCCCATGACAGTTCCAAAGGGCAGACTTCCAGACTTATATATCACACATTATAATATCCTGACAGCTATTTTGCAAGTATATGAGATCTTACAGCCATCACTTACCGCCCATCACAGATATTGCCACATCGCTGATATTATAACCGCTTTTGCGGGTTACTATGTCCTCTATCTGTGCCTTCTCTGTCTCATCCAGTTCCGCAACTCCAAGCGTGACATCTATCGTCTGCTCACCTATGGTAACGACCACATCCTTATAACCCTTTGCCGAAAGCACTGTCTCTATGTCCGTCTCCATCTCTATTGTATCATTCAATTTTACATATGTATCTGCCGCCTCTTTCTTCGCATCATCGCTAAGCGCCTCGTCACCTATGATATCCATGAGTGTCTCCCTGCTCTTTGACCTGCTCTGTTCCCTTGTGAGCTTTACTGCCGCCATATTGCTGCTGATCCCACTGGCACTGGCACTTGTCAGCACAGCATCACCGATCTCATTCTCCGGTCCATTGAGTTCTACATCCTCGGAAAGTCCCTCTGCCACCTCATCATAACTTATGACCTCAACTTGATCTTTTTTATCTTTTGGTGTCTTTTTGTCCTTTCCGCCATCAGCAAAGCTCATATAGCCAGCCACACCGATCATGACCGCAAGTGCTATTATCGCAAGTCTGTTTTTTCCACTCACTTTTTTCATATAGCCCTCCACTTTAATTTGATTCTAATACCACAATCTTATGCGCCTGTACATCAAATAATGCCTGAACAGCATTGGTTATCTTGAGTGACATTTCTGCATTTTCCGCTCCTTTGCAGCATATTACGACGCCCTCTATCTCCGGCTGAACATACTTTGTCACATATGGCGTACTCTGACTTCCATATTCCTCCAGGACAGTATCTTCCGTGACTGAATTCTGGCTCGAATCTCCTCCCTCACTCTGACTTGTATTTCGGTCCTTGAGGGCTATCCTCTGCCCATTGTCCTTTACCGTTATCATCACCTGTACATTTGATATTCCATCCATCGCACCAAGCACAGATGCAAGACGGTTCTCCAGCATACCCGTATATTCCGTGACATCACTGATATAATCCGTATTTCCCATCTGGTCTGTCCCCGAACCGTCCTCAACTGCTGCCGTCTTTTCATATACGAGACCACCATTTGTCGCGTCCAGCCCTCCATCGCCGCTATCAGATGGCCACACTATCACCAACAGACATATTCCCGCAAGCAAAACAAGCAGCAACTTGTATATCCTGTTGTTGCTGCTTTTAAGTATCGCCTTAATATTCATTTTGTTTACCAGCCTTTCCCCATCATCTGACAGATATCTTCTCCTGACTTATCCCATACTCAGCGGCTGCTGCCTGAGCAATTCCATCGCGATCTGCATTTTTCGAAATACTTATCCTCATCTCCTCTATCTCCATTGCATCTGACAGGGTGATCACAACATCAGAATCCACACCATATTTGTCCTTTAAGAAATTCTCAACCACCCCTTCCATAAGTCCCACATACACATCATCATCCTCACCTATATCTGTTACTAATGATTCCGCATACATGTCAAATACCATGCGATCCTCGCTGTGCAGAAACCTTATGACCGGTGAAAGCACAACTATCATCATGACAAACCCTACGGCTGTCTGTATGTATTTTTTCATCCTTGGATCCGGCGTCAGATACAGGATGACCGAAAACAGTATACTGCACACTATTATATTTGTTATCCATTCTCTAAGCATAGCAAAACCTCCATAATGGAGCGTAGCCCCATGCCAAAAGTTTCCAACCTTTATGAAGATATGTTCATCGTCATGATTGCTATGCTTATAACAAACATCATAACGCTTATACCACAAGCCCTCAGCATAAGTTCGGCTGTGGATGCCATTATCCCCACCCCCTCGGCATATCTGCTGTCGCCCACTGGCTGCACTATTGCAGATATACATCTGAGTGTGAACACTATGACTAATATCTTTATCATCGGGACAGCTGCCAGTATGACTATGATGACAGTACACGCCATTCCCATACAGTTCTTTATAAATTCTCCGGTGCTTATCATCACACTGAAGACAGCACTCACTGATGACATTCCAGACATCTTTCCTATGGTCCGGATTATCCCATTCCTGGATACCCTGTCTATGGACGGCGCGATCATGCTCTTCACCACATTTATCCCCGTCACCACGGCGAACATGGTTCCAAGTCCCCAACCGGCGATCTTCTTCATCAATTCCGCAAGCCTCGAAAAGTTGTCCTCCTTATTGAGATTGTTCACAAGAGCGATCAGACCACTGCACTTTATAAGAGGGAATATAAAACTTATTATCCCTGTCTGACATATGTATATAACCAATATGATGACCGACTGTGAATACACTGCGCTCTCAGGTCCGCTGACATACAATATCTGAGAGGCATACATCGGATAGAATGCCCGCATAAACTCAGTCACATCACCTATCGTGTCTATAACTACATTCTGCACCACCACGAAATCTCCCAACAAAAGTGACACAAGGACCATATATGTTACCATGAAACCATTTTCCATGACATATTCTCCTATATTTCCGGACACCTGTGCAAATGTACTTCCAAGAACTATCACAGCAATCATCTGAATAGCCAGTACCCTGCTTGACCTCAGTTCATATACAAAACTGTCGGCCAATGCTTTTCCAATACTCCTACATGCACTGTCCAGATCCCCCCTGCTGAGTGCGCTGTATATATCACTGAAACTCACCGATGTCCGCGCACCAATTATCTCATCCAGCTGATCAAAATCTCCTTCATTCTGATCACCCACATTTTCATATACCGTATCATCTCCAGTATCTGCATAGATTCGATACTTCATAGATGAGAGTGTCATTAACACGGCATACGTAAGTATCAATGCCATGAATATAGATCTGAATATATCCCTACCCCTCAACAATCTTCACCACCAGATCTATCACACTCATAAGCACAGGCATGCTGAGCAATATAAGTGATATCTTGCCTGCCATCTCAACCTGGGATGCTATGGCTGTGTACCCTGCGTCCTTGCATATATCGCTGGAAAACTGACACACGTAGGCAAGTCCTATCATTTTGAGGATGACATCTATGTATGTTATGTTCACCGAAACATATGACGTGATCCTGTCTATATAATCCGCGATCTGCCTGAATCTGCTTATGACAAAATACATGACCATGACACATCCCGCTATGGACAAAAGTACTCCGTATCCAGAGTCCATGTCCTTTATCTTTATAGCTATGAGTACCACCACCACAGCTGCAAATGCCACTGCAACGAGATTCATCACATCCCCCCACTCATCATTGTCCCAGATTAACAAGTTCCATTATCTCATCAAACAAGTCCCGTATGTAGGGGATCACCCATGACAACACTATGATCAGTCCTGCCAGATTCAGCAGATATGCATGTTCCTCTTTTCCAGAATGTTTTAGGATCTGATTCAGAAGTGCCACCAGAATGCCCACTGCACCAATTTTCAACAGTATCTGGATCGTCATATTCCCTCTCCTCTACACTTACAACAACATTATCACAATGAATACTCCACCCAGAAATCCAAGTGAATGTGCAAGCCGCCTAACGCCCCCGTTTCTGTACCGCTCCCTCTCATATTTATCAGTTATCACACTCTCAACCAGTGTTATCCTGGATATCTGCGCCTCCACATCCATGTCGCCTAATATATCTCCCAGACGTCTTACCTCGTCAAGGACATCTCCCTTCACCGCCGTCAGATCAGCAAGGACTGTCATTGACTCCTGCCACAGTTCCGCAAATGGCTTGTCCCTGCACTCAGACACTCTCTGCCTGAGACTGCGTATCCATATTCTCACAGCTCCCCCAGATCTCTGCTCACATTTTTCAAGCAGCTCCGGCAGTTCTGTCCCCTCATATATGATCTGACTTTTTATTATCTGTATGATCAAGAGGAGTTCCTCCATCTCCTTCACCATTCTTGTATAAAAATTTCCAACTGCGTGTCCAGTCATAAACGATGAGTACAATATGAGCAGACATCCTGTAACTTTAAGCACACTCATCTACTCGCACCAACACAGTCGGTTTCCCTGACCATCAAATATATCCGATACCTGTCCTGCTTTTTCTCCCCCAAGAACCACATACCTCTCAAATACGCGGTTTTCCACAAGCCGCCTTATACCGGCACGCTCCCTCACATCATCTATGGAATAGCCATGTGCCGTAGCGAGCAGTCTGCATCCACAGTTTACAACACCAAATATCGCATCCACATCAGATGGTCCTCCTATCTCATCCACCGCTATAAGCTCCGGAGCCATAGTGCGTACAAGCATCATCATCCCAGCAGCTTTAGGGCAACAGTCAAGCACATCCGTCCTCATGCCCACATCATTTTGAGGTACCCCCTTGTAGCACGCAGCTATCTCAGACCTCTCATCCACCACTCCAACCGTAGTCCCACTGTTTGATACCACTCTTATGATATCCCTTAGAAGTGTGGTCTTGCCATGGCACGGAGCCGACACTATAAGAGTATTCAGAAGTCTTCCATCATTTACTATGTACTGCATCACCCTGCTGCTGCATCCCTTTATCTCATGTGCAACCCTTATGTTGAGAAACGAGATGTGGCGTATGCATTTTATCCTGTTGCCATCAAGTATGATCCTTCCTGCGACCCCCACCCTGTGTCCTCCGCATACAGTGACAAACCCCTGTCTTATCTCATCTTCATATGCATAAAGCGAATGGTTGCACACACACTCCAACGTGTCATTCACATCCCGGGCAGTCACTATATATGCCTTTCTCGCATCATCGGTCTTAACTCCCCTGGCATCCACATATATCTCGCTCTCCTCGTATCTCAAAATGAATGGATTGTTTACTCTCAGCCTGATCTCCCACAATCTCGCATAGTTGAGTTTCAATTTCTCCAGCATACACCTAAGCCGTACTGGCAGCAGGCGCAATATATCTTCTCCGCACATACATTTTCCCTCTTGTGATGATTCTGCTAATTATGGCTACATAAACAATATATTCATGTATGGGGGAATTTAGAACTGGATATCCCGAAGTATAATTATCTTAAAACAAAAAAAATCCAGATATGATAAATACCATATCTGGATTTCTATAATGCATATTCTCTATAAAGATTATACTCTTGAAAGATACTCACCTGTACGTGTATCAATCTTGATAGTGTCTCCCTCGTTTACGAATAGAGGTACTGATACCTGAGCACCTGTCTCAACTGTACATGGCTTTGTTGCACCTGTAGCTGTATCACCCTTTACACCAGGCTCGCACTCTGTGATAACCAACTCTACAAAGAGAGGCGGCTCTACTGCAAATACGTTGCCGTTGTGTGAACAGATCTTACAGAGTTCGTTCTCCTTAACAAACTTCAGTGAATCGCCTATAGCTGCTGAGCTGATAGGAATCTGATCATATGTCTCAGGATCCATGAAATAGAAAAGATCTCCATCATTGTAAAGATACTGCATGTCCTTTCTCTCGATATGAGCCTTCTCACACTTTTCTGTTGGACGGAATGACTTCTCTACAACACCGCCACTCTTGATGTTCTTAAGCTTTGTTCTGACGAAAGCTGCACCCTTTCCTGGCTTAACATGCTGGAACTCTATAATCTGATAAATATTTCCTTCGAATTCGATTGTAACGCCGTTTCTAAAATCGCCTGCTGAGATCATCTCTGCCATAACTATATTATCCTCCTTAAAGATGTAAACTTCTTGTCACATTTTATAATATATGAAATAATTTTTCAACTATTTTTTACCACACACATTCATTCTGACATCATTCCATACCTGATTTTTTTCTTCGGCTGTCATATATGCAGATAAGTACAAACAATATCAAGCCCACACCACTCACAACAATCCCAATGACAAGTCCAGGTGTATGATATTCAAGCATGATCTCGTGATCGCCGCCAGTCAGCTCCACGCCCATATTTCCTTTGCCAAGAAGGAGTTTTTCTGCCTTTTTACCGTCCACATATATCGTATAACCGTCACTGTACGGAAACGCCATATAGAGTACACCATCTTCCTTGACTGTTATATGGCCTTTAAAAGTATTGCCCTCATACCCATCACTTATGAGTGTCTCATCCGTTATATATGGTTTTACACGTTCAAACAGATCCGTGTTGAAACTGTAGAGACGGATCCTTTTCTCAGCAGTCTCTCCGACAGACGCACCACCGTACACTGACACTCTGACCTTCTGTCCTTCTTTTACATAACCGCCATATACTAACTGGGCTGTATCATAATACGATGTCTCTGTCCTTGTATCTCCATCAACACTTATTATTACATACTGATCCCTTGTATCATAACTATATACATACAGCTCCATATCTTTATCTGCTACAAAGTCCAACTGGGTACTCGCTGAATAAGTTGAAGTTCCCGTATATATGTAATCACCTATACCTGTCTTTTCAAAGTCACCCAGATAAAATAACTCTCTTATAACTGATTTGTACGGCTGTGAATAACTGGTGAGTAAACCTATCTTCTGACCATAATCATATGGAACATTGCTCCATGGTACAACATCCATAAGCTTTCCTTGATCATTTGCCAAACTCTTTCCGTAACCAAGTTTTATAAATGATGACTGATTCTCCGCCACAGCCCCATCTGCCTTCCAGTTCTTTAAAGACTCATCTGCCATAAATCCATAATCGGCCAGTGTGTCTGCCTCATATATATAATAATCATCAGTCTTAGTATTCAGTTTATATCCGCCATTTGAATTGATTGAATTGTTGAGTACATATCTCACATTGTACATAAGCACCGTAAGTGGTGTCGTCCCTTCGTAGATACTCTCCACATTGTCATATCTTGCAAGTCCCATTGATGAAAAGGCATTTACATAATACCCATTTATCATTGATGAATACCAGTTCACCTGTGATGCCGGTGTATAATCAGCATATATCAGCGCTGTTTTCCTAGATTCATCAGAATCATCAAGCTCTTTATAAGCATCGCTCCACTTATCATATTCTATATAATTTAGAAGTGTATCATCATTTCCATTATACTGTCTGGTATATACAGCATTCCCTGTCAATTCGGCACACCATATAACACAAAGGAGTATCAACGCAGAACTACTCTTTATACTCTTTCTTGCCAAAAGTACAAATATCATTCCGCAGATTACCACGATACCAAGAAATCCTACATAACACCAGGCAACCTGTAATTTATCCGTATCCCTTATCGCTATGATCAGCATTGCAATTCCAGCCACAAATGCTATAACAGCATCACGTATCTGAACTTCACCGATATTCTCAAGTTCTATATACGCCATTATCACCACCACATATACAAGTATAATGGCAAATCTGTTTCCCATACCATGCGGTATAGTAAAACCATGCAAAACATAATTAAGCGGTAACCAGTTTGCTCCAAGCATAAGAATAAACAGTACTACCCCATACTTAACTCTCTTAGGCACCGCGATCTTCCTGTTGCACAAGAAGATTACCAGCAGCATAATAGCTGCCGCACCGCAATAATTGTTGTTATTATAAAGATAACCTACACTTATCTGTTTAAATGGGAAAAATGACACTACATATCCAGCTATATTTCCCCATGTTGACAGCCCTTTCTGTCCAATCCCTGCGTATGAATCTCCAGCTTTTGCTATACACATAAACGCCGGCACAAGCACCATTCCCGACATCAATATAGATATCAATGAAAGTCCCAATAATCTCATGCCTTTTTTTATAAGCAAACCAATCTTATCGCGATTATACAGTATATAATACACAAAAACAAACATGCATATATATATACTAAAATAGAAATTCACTATTATCGCACAGGCTAAAAGTGCAGTATACAGAACGTAATGCCTTCCGGCTGCGACGTGCTCCACAGCAAGTGCTATAAGTGGCATCAGCATCAATCCATCCAGCCATATTATATTCTGTCCATATGCGGCAAGATAACCACATAAGGCTATTGCCATAGCACATGTGAACTGAATCAATCCTCTGTATTTTTCACAATCTCCAAGTGGTTTTTCTGCTATATCCGTATGCCTGAAGTAATACAGAGCGGTAACAGCGATCAGGGCACCTTTGATCATTATAATCAATATGATAGATAATTCAACGTACGTCTCCCCTAGTACAAGTGCAATTATATTGAATGGACTCGCCAGGTAATACAAAAATGTCAGATAAAAATCAACACCCAATCCATGATTCCACAATATAACGCTTTTATCCGGATCATGCACAAATTCTATCAATGTCCTAAGCATCGTATTATACTGTACATATGCATCCTCATACAAAACACATTTATTTCCAAATGGATAGGCATCCTTAAACCATATAACTATTACATATATCGACGCCGTAAGCACAAACGCCAACACGTACCACCATATTCCTGATTTTTTATTTTTATTAATGTTCATGAAATCATGCTACTCCTTGGTATTCATATCAACTACCTATTATACAACTATCAAGCTTTTATCCGACTCTGTAAGATTGATGAATCCGTTTTCTGTAACAGCCACCAGATCCTCTATCCTGACACCAAACTGTCCCGGAAGATATATGCCTGGCTCCACCGTGATCACCATTCCCGGTTTCAGTACTGCCTTGCACTTTGGCGAGAATCTTGGATTCTCGTGAATGAACAAGCCCACCGAATGTCCAAGTCCATGCCCAAAACAGTTTCCATATCCCGCATCTGCTATAACTCGTCTTGCCACTGCATCAACCTCATTACACCAAGCTCCAGCCTTTATGCATTTCATAGATTCCATCTGCGCTTTGAGGACGATATCATACACCTTTCTCATACTGTCTGAGGCATTTCCTATCGCCACTGTTCTTGTCATATCTGAACAATATCCATCGTACAAACACCCAAAATCCATCGTAAGAAAATCGCCATTTTCAAGTTTCTTATCCGTAGGTATAGCATGTGGCATTGATGAATTCTTTCCTGATGCTGCTATAGTATCAAAACTAAGTCCCTCAGCCCCATTCTTTTTCATATAATACTCAAGTTCCAGTGCCACGTCCCTCTCGGTTATCCCCTCTCTCAGATATCCCAGGATATGTTTAAATGCAGCGTCACCTATAGATTCAGCAGTGCGAAGTTTCTCTATCTCCTCATCCGTCTTTACCTCTCTGATGGCATCAAGTCTTCCATCCACCGGTATGAATTCTGCACAGTCTACCTTTTCATTGTATTCCGAATAATCTCTGTAACCTATACTGAAATTCTCAAATCCGACCCTGACTTTGATCCCTGGCTTTTTGATTTTCTCCAGTATCTGTCTTATGTTGCCTGCGTATCCAATGCCTGCTATATCTACGCATTCGTAACCCTCACACTCACGCTCCACCTGTTCAGTATACCTGGAATCCGTGAGCACATACTTTGCTGTATTCGTATAAAGTATAACTCCCTCTCCTCTGTATGAGGCGATATACCTCATATTATATCTGTCTGTTATCATCACTGCGTCAAGTTCCAACTCACAGAGTATCTTTTCCAGTTCTCTTTTTATTCTCTCTGATATCATATGCAATCTTCCTCCATGTCTGTCAGCCATTAACTATCTCTGATATCTCCGCCACTATCTCGCTCACCTGTCTGCCTGTTACTGGTACTATATAATCAGCCACACTCTCATACACCGGTCGCCTTTCATCCATAAGTCTGTTCACTTTCTCAGCTGCATTTCCACCCTGTAGAAGTGGTCTTGTCGTGTCTCCGGCCAGTCTCCGTATAACCTCATCTGAAACAACATCAAGATAAATGACTGTTCCCAGTATCTTAAGCTCCTGTGCGTTCTCCTCTCTCATCGGAAGACCACCGCCAGTTGAGATAACTGTGTGGGATAATGACGAATTGAGTCTTCTAAGTGTCTCTGTCTCCAGCTGTCTAAAATAAGCCTCTCCTTTATCCGCAAATATCTGACTTATACTGCATCCCTCACTCTCCTCTATATAGGCATCCACATCAAGCAGCTTATATCCCAGGCGATCTGCAATAGCATTTCCTATGGTCGTCTTGCCACAACCCATAAATCCTATAAGTACTATATTGCCACGGACAGCCTTTAACAGCCTATCATATACTATATCAGCAATATCCTCAGATATTTTTATGTCATTCCACAGTTCATATGCGATTATTCCCTGATAAAGCAGCATACGCAGACCATTGTATGCTGCTGCACCTGCCTCACGGCACATTTTCATAAATCTTGTCTCAAATGGATTATATATCAGATCCACACCCACGCTTATCATCTCATAAAACTTTCTGTCCTCTATGACCACATCATCATCATGAGGGGAAAGTCCTATCGATGTGGACTGTAATACCACAAAACCATCGCCATCATATTCTTTTCGCAGTTCTTCATGTGCTGAAAGCTGCATTGCAGTTACCCTGTCCCCACCAAAATAGCTGTTCATGTCCCCTGCGATCTGCTCTGCCTTGTGCAGCGTCCTGTTAAGTATAAATACCTTTTCGGCGCCCTTAAAAACACACATATATGCAGCTGCCCTTGCAGCCCCACCTGCCCCGAGTATAACTGTTTTCTTTCCCTGCAAAGAAACACCATATACATCAAGTTCTCTGGATAATCCCATCATATCTGTATTGTATCCCTTGTATCCTTCATCTACCCTCACAAGGGTATTGACAGCACCTATGGCTTTTGCTCCCTCATCAATATCAACAAGGGTATCCATAACTGCATTTTTATGCGGCACCGTTGCATTCATCCCCAGAATATTCAGATCATATGCGCCTTTGACAGCCGCCTCAAGTCCATCTCCATACGTGTGAAATGGAACATACACTTCATTTATACCTAATATCTCACTTAAAGTATTATGTATAACCGGTGACATAGTATGCTCTACCGGATCACCCAAAAGTCCCAAAAGTCTTGTTTTTCCATTTATCTCCATATGTCATTCCCATCCTTCTTATAATTACGCATTCTGAGTTTTCTCTTTGTACGCTTAATATTTATCTTTATCTGCCAGATCAAAAACTATTATAGCACAAGAAAGAGCCTTTGTATTGTGGAAAGTCTCCTCAATACAAAGGCCCTTTATAAATTTCTAAATGTCTCTCTATGGATTAACCACAGATATATTTCTTTTCAGCAACATAGTCACCGATCACTGGAGTATCTATTATATTCTGTGTAAGATTGAACAACGGATCTGATGCTTTGATCTTGATCATCGCATATACCGGCTCTGTCTTACCCTGATAGAATACCTGAACAACAATGAATGTATATCCACCACCATACGGAGCAAAATACTTATCCTGAAGCGGAAGATTTGGAAGTGCTCCATTGTCTGTTCTGAGATTCTCCTTGAGTTCATTTGTCACCTCTGTCAGTGACTTATCACCAACTGATGTATACTCCTCGATCAGAACATCAGGTTCCTTTGTCTTACCATCAGCATCTGTTGTACTGTCATCAAATGAAGGAGTTATCGTGTAGTCCACATTGCCATCAGCATCGAAGTAATCCAGATCATAGAATACCTTCACTCTTGAGATCTTAGTATTCTCTGGAATTACTACCTTGAGATCAAATGTTGGTGTATCTGTCTTAGAATCAACATCTCTCTGGTATACCTTCTTACCTGCATTTGCCAGTGCCTCCTCATCCTTTGGCAGTTCATCATCCGCTTCAAATGAGTTTGTAGGCTGATAGCACTTTATCTCAGGCATATCAGGGACTGCTGCTGCACTGTTTACAATTACATTGATGAAGAGCTTTCTCTCATCATTATTTCTTGTCTTTCTACCTGTTACTGATGAATGTCCGGCACCACAATATGTAACAGCACCCTTACCATACGCAGTTGTGTATATGAAGTATGACTCCATCGCATCACCAGGTGATGCTGCGTATCTTGAAGAACGAGTCTTTGGACTGTTCGAGTTGTTCGAACCTGCCAGTGTATACCAAACTGTTACTTTGTTGCTCTCAAGATCCAGTGCATATGCCTGCTGGTGTGTTCCTGAGATGTTAAGTGTCGAACTGATATTGTATGGATACAATGTCACGAGACCCTTATTGAGCTGTGATGCCTTTACTGTCTCTGAACATGCTGACTCATCAGCATTTCCTGCCATTGACCATGCTGTCGCGCTCTGGAACTGCTCCTGTGCATATACATATGGAAGTGCTGTAGTAGCGCTATGGTCATTACCATTCTGGTAAAGTGCTGACATAGCAACTGCACTTACATATATTCCTGCATCCTTTGAAACCATACCCTTACTTGATGCACCTGTTATAGCTAACCAGTCATTATAGTTACTGTTTATACTGTTTATAAGACCACTGCCATTGGTGTTGTTGAACGAATACGGAGTCATATAATACTTATCTGTTGATTTGTACTCAAGCGATGCACTTGTATCCCCACTGAGGTTCGCACCCGCATTTCTCCAAATATATCCATTCTCACCGCCTATAGCTGTATGTTCTGAGAAGTAACCATTTGTCTGTACATTTCCATACTGATCAGTGTACTTATCAATCTTTATGTTCTTCTGAGCTGCTCTCATCACAAATCCAGTAGTTCCAGCTGGCTGTTTCTTGCGAACCATATCCTGATCACTCATCGCCATCTTTGTACCATACTGATCTGTAACTATATATGTCTTGCCTACATTCTCCCATGACGCATCTCCCTGATGATTGTACCAATGATCATAGATGTAGTCTTCCTTACCAAGAGTCATCCATACAAGTCCTTCTGGTGTATTTTCTGCAGGCTCCTTAGTATAATAAGTCTCACCTGCTGCAATATTACTCTTATAAATATAACCAGCACCATAGAAACCTGTAGCATGCTTATCATTTGTCACGGTATATGAGTTAGCATTGTCTGTGAGATCAACATGGAATCTGTTCATTCCAACTATTGAAAGCAATGACTTTGTAAGATTTACAGCACCTGCGTCTGCAAACGGTGTCATTGAATCATGGAAGAAGAATAAATCTCCACCATTTGATACATAATCCAGTATGTACTCACATGTCTTCTCCTTGAGATCAACCTTGAAACCACCAAACGAATCCGATGGACCAAGTACAAGGATTGAATACATATTCTTGAGGAAGTTCTTACCATATGAACGTCTCAGATACTTGTAATATGTGTCTCTTGCCTCAAGTTCTGCATCCTTCGCCTTTCTGTATGCGATGAAGTAGTCTCTGAAGTCCTTACCGTAGACAAGACCAATCTCACCATTCTCAAATATATCTGAGTTCTTACTGAATACTGGCCAGAACATCATTGAATAATCACTGTACTTAATAGCCATGTTCAGAAGATCTACTATATCTGAATCTGATGAATTACCGTTGAATCCATTAAGGAATGAACGATATGTACTTCTTGAACCATATGTAGCATCACCTACACTGGAACCATTGTTCTCTATAACTGTTATAGCACCCTTCAGATAATCATCAAGACGTTTCTTTGGAGCTACAACCTTTGCTGATGCTGTGGTGTATGCTGTAAGCGCAGCCTCAACTTTGCCTGCATACTCATCCTTGCTGAATCCATCAACCTTACCGCCAGTCTCAAGTGTCTCAGCCTCCTCAACCATTGTGTCTATACAATCGTATGACGAATCTGTTCCATCTTCGGTCTTAAATGATGCCCTATCTGCCGATGCGACAACCATATCCAGATTGATATCATAATCACTTGTAAGTGTATCAGCAAGATTCGAGAAGAAATCATCTGAATCTGTTGACATATCGTACTCATAGATACCGAATCTGTTCTCATGACGTCCAAGTGCCTTATACTGATGTGCCATGGCATTGTCATACTCTGTCTGATTTGCGTATACATTATACTTACATATCTTATGTGCCATCTGAGATGTTATATCAAAATATAATGTATCTCTTGATGTCCATGTTGATGAATTCTGTCCCTCAGACATGGTCTGAATCTGGAGTACATTTATCTCAGCCCTATTATTGTTGTTTACAATCTTGCTGAGTCCCGATGTGGATGCTGCAACGTTTCCGTCTGCATCCTTTACAACAAGATACCATGATGCTGATCCAAAGAATTCTGCATCAAGAGCTACTACCTGAGTAACCTCTTCGCCGCTCTTGGCTGTTCCGCTGAACATGTAATCCTGATCATCAAATACAGTGTTCTTGTCCTTATCTACATAAAGAATATAACCATATGAATCTTCACTTCCATCCACCTGGAACTTGAATGTAAGCCTGTTGGACTTGATGTAGGTACTCTCAATTCCCTCCTGGTATGTAACCGGCTTGCTTATAACTGTAAGCCTTGTTCTTCCGGCACTCTTCTTTATAAGATCATTTATCTGTGTATTTATACTGTCTCCGAACACAACCTTATAATTGTAGAATACCTTGCCACTGTCTGAATCCCCATACCATGACTCATTCTTGGCACTCTCATCCTTCAGTATCTGTTTAGAATCACCGTCCACATATGCTGTGTACAGACCCGAACCATATACACCATCTGCATCGCTGATGTACTTTGTGTTTTCAATATCACATCCCCAAAGAATATTCGCAGACTTACCGCTGTTCTTCTTTGTGTAGATATTGCCCATAAGCTTATACATTCTAGATGAAGGATCCAGATAATAATTCTTTCTCTCAAGCTTGCCGTTATTGTACCAATATCCCTGAAGAAGCTGGATCTGTGAAAGTTTTTCTCCACTTGCATTGGTTCCCTGCATATTCTCATATACAGATGTAAGCTCATCACTTACCATAACCGGTCTTCCCGATGAAACATAGTTTAAAAGTTCATCGTACTTAGTCTCTGTAATATCATTACCATTTTCAGGTATGTATGCTGTATTGTATACAGTCGAACCGATCACTGGTGTTGCCATAAGACGGGAACCAGTAGCACTTGTATCCATGCTGTACGCCGATGCTTCTGAAACCTTATTCAACATACCTGTATGGTAATACATGATAAATGTTGGGAAGAAACTATATATCTCTGAGCTATAACTTCCTACCTGTTTCTGGTTTCTATACATCTGCGAAGGATCTCTGTCAAGAGCGCTTATATCACCGCCGATATACACAAGATCATATGTGGCTGCAATATCTTCCTTCATACCTATGAGCTGTTCTGTAGATACCTGAGTAAGCTGAATATCACCATATGAAACACCGTCTATAGCATATGCGATCTTCGCCTTGGTGAGATCAAACTGATAATACTCTGTCTGCTCATCCAGCTCTTCTTTTGATTTTCCTGTTATTACATCTGATGGAATAGTGTAATAATCTCCTGTGATAGCTGTTCCATCACTTCTATTTGTGTAAGCTGTTGTTGTATCAGCATTACGGCTTGCTACATCCAGATCGATCGGATAATCTGGCTGTATCTCAAGAACCTTGAACTTATTGTCTGATCCCTCTCTGTATACACTGGCATTGATAACATCAGCAACTACCTTTGCTGATGGGCTTGTCACGACTGGTATAGGCTTTCCGCCAGGATTTGTACCGCTGCCGCCGCCTGAACCCTTTCCATCTCCGGCACTGGATGATACGATCATGTATATACCCTTTTCTACCGCAGACTTGAGTCCGTCTGTAACTGTTCTGTCAATCTCAGTGTTGTACATACCCTGATCTATGAAAATAAAATCATAATCCTCAAGGTTAATCTGATATGGATCTGTCAGCTTTCTCTGAGCATCTGAATATACGTCATGTTTCTTTGTAACATAAGTGACAACATTTGATGCATCTGAAAGATCAAGATTCATCTCAGTAAGTCGATCTGCAACACCTGCAGCTGAGCTGTCATAATATCTTCCTGTCATTTCCGAAGTAAGTGCAGGATCTGCATCAAGCTCTGCTGTAAGTTCTGCATTTGCATCGAAATCGTCTGCAGTAACTATTGTATTAAGATCTACTACAACATCTGTTCCAGACTTATCTTCTCTGTATGTGTATCCCTGATCTGCCGGACTGTCTGCAAGCCCAAGTGTGAAATCATACTGACTCACATGCTGTCCATTGCTCACTGCCACACCAGCACGCAATGCCGGGTGTGATGATGTATCATTAAATCCATCCTGCGACTTAATGACAACACTGTAGTCGTAATCAGGATTAAGGCCTGCAAATTCGTAACTATATACATTCTCTGTGACCGGCTTTCCGTCATCATCAAGTATCTCGTTACCATCTTCATCTCTCTTAGATACTGTCTTCTTGACGATCTCACAGTACTTGTCTGTGAGATATACAGAAGTACCATCATTGACAAGCAGATTAGCATACAATTTGATGCTGTCAAGATCTACATTTGCTGCATCCGCAGTACTTACCGTGCCGCTTACAGTCTTGGTTGTTACATCCTTGTAGAATGAACCTGCGATCGATGTCTCGATAAGTCCCTTTGAACCATCGCGCATAGATGCCTCAAGATTCTCAGGTGTTATGAGATGTATCTCTGCACCACTTGGCACATAAGCATTACTTCCGTCCTTACCTCCGGAATAGAGCGTTCCCGTAAGAGCACTGTTCTTTGCCTTTTCCTCGGCCTTCCATACTATGACCTTGTCACCGCTATTTGCTGATTTTTTGTATGTGTCAGCCATGGCTGAAGGCGAATTGTCAGGAGCTGTGTTCTTGCTGCTGAGTTCACTGAACATTGTCTTATTGCCATTTTCTGAGATGACAAGAATCTTCGCATTGTCAAAATCCCAAGACTTACGTTTAGTAGTAAGCCCCGTCTTATCAGCTGCCATGCCGACACGGAGATAAGCTGTATCTAAAGCGCCTGCAGGCTTACGATCTGTAAAGTCCTCAATTGAGACTGCATCATTGCCCACATTATACCACTTGAAATATGTATTCTTACCATCTGTAAGGAATCCATAACCCTCATCATTTACTGACTTTGATGCCTTGAGCAGGAAGTCTGATATCGTATTTGTCGTTGATGGATTATCCGGATTTTTCTTATTGTCATCTGCCTCTTTAAATAACTTCTGGAAGAAATCTGCTTCTGTGACAAGGATGTTGTCAAATCTTGCAACAGCACCCTTTGTCATGATCTTATATGCAAATGCTCCCATACGGTATGTATCGTTATTTCCAACTATAGCTGCCGGTTCATCTGTACAAAGCGCGGCTGTACATATACCCAATGGATGTGAATTTACCGTGGTATATGCATCGAGCCAATTGTAAAGATCCTCGCTTATATCTGATGATGCATATGAACTTGCACCTGTCGCCGCATCAGCCCAGATATAGATAAAATCTGCCTGATTGAGTATTCCCTGCGCCGTGGCATCCATTTTGTTGAGCTGGCTTACTGTACATGTAGTCAGAGTAACCGCCCCTTCAGCCATATTGCTGTCAACAGTTTTATATCCATCAAATACTGCAAGTCTGAAATACTCACCATTGTACACATATCTCCAGAGATATGATGTCTTGGCATAGTCCTCATCTGACAGATTCTTCACTACAGTCTCAGCATCCTGTTTCTGAAGTTTGCTTGTAAGTGCTGTATCCATCTCAGCTATATCCTTACGCTGATCAGGTACTATCTGTACAATCCTGAACTTATCCTCTCCACTTGCCTTCTTTGTAGAATCGTTTGAATTTATAACCGCAAGGTCTATATTCGTCAATCCTGTCAGACTTGTTGTCTTGCTACCGCTGCCCTGTCCTGCTGTGGAAGCCTGAGAATCGGAATTAGCCAGTGTATAATTCACAAATATAGAACATACTACAAGTGCGAATATAATAGCTATAGAAGATAAAACTATCTTTTTATTCTTAAACACTGTATTTCCCTCCTATATCAGTTCCACTCGTGCGGCTTGAGCACGAATGAGTTTCTAAGACCTACGACACTTGTCACTGAATACTTTTCTTTTGTGTTTTTATCCTGGAATCCTATTATAAGCGCAACACTGTTGTCACCAGGATTGACCTGCATCTGAAAACTTGTGACATCCTTCGCAAGAAGTGTTCCATCTGCAGTACTGTCTGAATACTTTGTATAAGTATCAATCGTAGCCTGCGCTGTCTGAAGTTTCAGTTTAGCACTTGCCTCTTCAATTGATGAAGCTCCAGCACCACCCTTGTACTTGTCAAGGTTGATTGTCTTCAAAGTTGAAAGTGCATTCTGATAATCATTATAGTCAACTCCTGTCAGATCAGCCGCTCTAGAGATGTAGAGTTTTTTAGCTGTCTTATCATACTTTATAGTACAAAATGACGCTGTACCAATTGCCGAATCATAACTTATCCACAGATAATCAACATCTATGAATGTCTGAGTATCACTTGATGCCGCAGTTCCTGCAAATGACTTTAGATCTGCTATATCGTAGCATACACTGCTTGCACCAGATGTTGTTGACTTCACAACGTTGGCATTACTGTTTGACAAGATCAAACTGCCATCCGAAGCTTTCCTGTATAACTGGTTTGGTGTTATAAAGCTGCCTGTTACCTCAGAATACGAAATGCTTGTTCCAGATCCTGTACCTACATAACCTTTTCCGTTGATCATGATCATATTTGCACCCATGACCATATTTGATATTGTGTCGTAAGACTCAGTCGCCTGTGTCTGTAATTTCTGTCTTGCTCTATGTTTTTTATTGGAGGCTACCGTAGTTCCGACTATCGACATGACCGCTACCATAAAAATTCCTAGTATAGCCATGTACAATATCAGTTCTATGAATGTGAAGCCCTTGTTATTTTTTCTTCTCAATCTTCACACCCCCCTATTCCTTACCATATGTATGTGCACCAGTGAACTTATTGAGTCTGACTCGTCCAACTGAATCCGATGAATTATACTTTGTAAATTTATACTCACCAAATCCCTCCAGAACCTGACCATCTGATTTTCTTATCTTGATGATCTGGCTTGAAAGTGCTGTGGATTCACCATCTGCATTATAAGCACTGCTATAATATCTGTCTCTTATACACATCTCCGAGCCCACG